>DATGCC010000860.1:0-5152 GCA_035312345.1 Rhodothermales bacterium | reverse complement strand
GCTACAATACCACGGCCAGGGCCGAGGGCTCTATCGCGATGGGAAGTGAGACGACGGCCAGCGGCGATTACGCTACCGCCATGGGCATTGGTACCACGGCAAGCGGCCTTGTCTCTACCGCGATGGGCTTTGGTACCACGGCCAACGCCGAGGCTTCTATCGCGATGGGCGCTGAGACGACGGCCAGCGGCGATTACGCTACCGCGATGGGCGAAGGCACCACTGCCGAGGGCCAAAACGCTACAGCGATGGGCGCTGAGACGACGGCCAGCGGCAATTACGCTACTGCGATGGGACGGAGTACCACGGCCGACGGCCCTAACTCTACCGCCATGGGCTATAGCACCACGGCCAGCGGCGATTATGCTACCGCCATGGGCTACAACACTACGGCCGACGGCGAAAACGCTACCGCCATGGGCAAAGGCACCACAGCCAGCGGCGAAAATGCTAGCGCGATGGGACGGAGTAGCACGGCGCAGGCCTACAGCTCGTTTGTGATCGGTCGCTACAACGTCGTCTCCGGCACACCCGACGCGTGGGCCAGCACCGAGCCGCTCTTCGTCGCTGGCAACGGCCAGAACGCTGGCAATCCCTCGAACGCCCTGACGCTACTCAAGAATGGCCGCCTCGGCCTGGGGACCGCCTCCCCTGGCGACGCGCTCGAGGTGCGCACCAATACCCCCACCACCGCCCTCCGCCTCAAGACCACCGACTCCTGGCCGCTGCGCATGGAGCAGACCGACTCTAGCTTCTTCGCGATCTACAACGGTGGACAACCGCGCATGACGATCGTCTACAACGGCCGCGTTGGCATCGGCACGACGACGCCCTCATCCAGGCTCGAGGTCAATGGGACGGTCAGGGCCACCGACTTTGTCAACACCTCCGATGCGCGGCTCAAGCGGGACATACGGCCCCTCGAGGATCCCCTGGAGCTGATTCAACAGCTACGGGGCGTCTCCTACGCGTGGGACCGTGCGCAGCATCCGGAGTGGGAGCCGGGACGACAGTTGGGCTTTCTGGCGCAGGAGGTGGCCGAGGTGCTTCCAGAGCTCGTGCATGAGGACGAGTCGGGCTATCTGTTGGTGAACTACCAGGCGATGCTACCGGTGCTCGTGGAGGCGCTGAAGGCGCAGCAACGAACGATCCAGGCGCAGCAAGGCGAGATCACTGCGCTCCAGGAAGCCCTCGAGACCCAGGGACGTGAGATCAAGGCTCTGCTACACAATTTCGACGCGCTCCTTGCTGAACCTACGACGGTGAAAGCTGCTTCTCACTAGGTGGGTACCATACGGGCGAGCGCACTTTCTCACAGTTACCCAACACGGCTATGCACCAAGTCACTTTCTTCACTCTGCTCATGACAGCCATGTCCCTTCTTGGCACCTCAGCCACCGCTCAACCTTTCGGGGGCACCTACCGCGGCACCATCGCTGGCACGGCGGCGACGCTCGCGCTTCAACAAGAGGGGACCGCTCTCCGTGGAACGGTCGACGCCGAGGGCTATAGCTACATCCTGACGGGGACCACCGCCAACGGAGGGGCCAGGGGCACGCTCAATGACCCCCAGATCGGAACCTCTATGCCCTGTGAGATCGCTCTCGAGGGTAGCACGCTGAGGCTCATCCTCCTGGCACCCGGTACGCAAGGACAGGCCCAGCGTATCTCCTTCTCCTTCACAAAGAGCGCAACGAGCCCGGCCTCAGCCCAGGCCCCGCAGACTCCGGCTCCACAGGGTCAGGCGTCCTCGCCTGAGGGCCAGCGGGACCCTGCCCTTTACGGACGGTGGGTGAAGTCCGAGACGTATACGAGCGGTGCCTTCAGCGGGACAACGCGGACCTATCTCCAGTTCAATCCCGATGGGACGATGCTCTATGGGGGCGGCGACGTGACCGCTGGCGTCGGCGGGGTGAGCGGCAGCTCGAGCGGCGGGGACGTGACGGAAGGTCTGTGGCGTACCGAGAACAACCTGCTCTATGCGAGAGGGTCGCATACAGCATGGTCTCTGCTGGGGCGCTACTACATCGAAGGCAACCGGATGCTCACCACTGCTGCAGATGGGACGCGAGAAGTCTGGCACCGATAGAGCTCAGCCTGAACTGAAAATCTGGATTCCTCTTCTATTGAAAGGCTCAATTGGGATAAGAATAAGTGATGGTATATTGGTCAATATGGCTTTTCTTTTCAGCAAGGGGCTTTCCATCTAAGGTAACCCATGCATGGCCTAACAGGTCATCCTTTCCTTTTTTGCCCCCCTTCTGTACGGCTCTGGGCGCTCATGTCGAACGTCGCATCTATGTTGATCGGAGGTAGTGATTGGGTTTCCCCCGCCGCAGCGGACAGTTGAGTAAGCTGCAAGAGATAGCATTTCGGTAGCCATCTTGGTCTCGAAGATCTCCGCACGGGCCTGTTGGATCGTCTCGTAGCCTCGTCCGTGGACCAGTTCCATCTCTAGCGTGGCAAAGAAGCTCTCCACCGGACCCCGACGACTCATTGAGCATGTACAGTCTGCCTGTGCGCGGACCTGCCGGTAGTCCAAGCTGGCATACTGGATAGATTCAAGCGGTCGTCGCAACACCATACATGGAGGGAGTTGCGATGGGTGTTCGAAAGCGGAGTGCAGCTAGAGCAGGGCGAGGTGCTCAAGGATCGCTGGGGCGTCCCTCGACCGTCCGCCGAGAGCAGCAACGGCAGTTCTGGGTTGCGATCAAGGCAGGGGATCCGGCGAGCAGTTTGCGATTTCTGTAGGGGTGTCACCGGCGGTCGGGGTCCGATGGTTCAGAAACGCAGGTGGTATGCCTCCCTCTCAGCTTGCATCCTCCTCGAAGCCGCTCTCCGGGCGGTACCTGTCCTTCGTCGAACGTGAAGAGATGGCCCTCTTGCGAGCGCAGGGTCGCGGTGTATGTGAGATCGCCCGCCCGGCTGGGCGCAGGGTCCACTGCTCCTCCTGTGGGGGCGCTCCTGCCTCCTGGACATCCCAGCCTTCTTTGGGGCAGAACAGGTCTTTGTGCTGCTCAATGTAGCGCATGACGCAGCGGGCAGCATTCTTGTCGGTACGCTGCTCGTAGATGATGCGCTCGAGGCCCCACATAAAGCGTTCGCGATCATTCTCGGGTTCGGCGATTTTGTTAAGGCGTTTTTCTGTGGTGTGGCTTGTTGGTTTTTTGCCGCACTTTCGGAGCGTTCGGACGATGAGCTGCGCGTCGGTGGAGGTAAGCATGTTGCGGGGTGTTTATATTTGAAATAGGGGAAGGGCGTCAGTACGAGTTGGGGCATGTGCGCGGCCTTTGTCGCGGGCAAATCGCATATCAGGCCGTTCGCGCGACAGCTCTTTGGCAGCTAGCAGTATGCGCTCGTAGGGGTCATCTATTCAGGCTGTTCCGTCTCGCGCGAGACTGCTAGTACATGTAATGCACCTTTCGGTCCCCGTTACTTGGCGTTCGCTCTCTTCAAGACCGATTTCAAGCACCGCTTGACGACGCTGTCGCGGCAGGGCGGGATGTTCCGGCACGTTGGCCTCAAACATGACAACACAACGACGAGCCGGACAAACACACGCTACCCATCCGCTTGGCTACCATGAAAAAAGGGGCACTCGCCCCTCCATTTGACTATCTCTATAGCTTCCCCTCCCATTCTCTGAATCGGTCCAGGTCTTTGCTTAGCGCTGTCAGGATGGTAGACAGCACCGCTGCATCATCGGTGAACCCGAGGAGCGGCAGCACGTCAGCCACCGCATCCAGCGGGTTGACCAGGTAGAGGGTGCCACATGAAGCTGCCGTAATCAGACGCCATGGCACGTCCCGGTAGGTGCCGGAGGCGTACGCCCTCAGCAGGCGCATCATCACTGCCAGGTCGCTCCCTTCAAGTAGAACAGCGACCTTGTGCTCTACACTGGCCGCAGAACGCAAGAGCCGCCATAGCGACCACGCGTACTCCTTAGTTTGCTTTCTATGTTGAAACATGGTTCTCGTAGTATTGAGTTTGAAAAGGTTTTTGTTCAGGACAGCAGGCCGCGCTGGGACAGGCTGGTAAACCGCCCCTCATGTCCGATGATGAGCGAGTCCAGCACGGGGATCTCCAGCAGGCTGCCCACCTCTACCAGGCGCTTCGAGACGGCTATGTCCTCGCGGCTTGGCTCTACGTTGCCGCTGGGGTGGTTGTGCGCGACGATGATCCGCGCTGCGTTGGCCAGGATGGCTGGCTTGAAGACCTCCCGTGCTGCTACGACGCTCGCATGCAGCGATCCCACGTGGGCCGTGTTGATGCCGATGATCTGGTTGCATACTGAGAGCAGGATGACCACGAAATGCTCGCGGTCGGCATCCTGGAGATACCTGCACGCAATAGGTGCGACGTCGTCGGGTGTACTGACCTTGGGCGTCTTGAGAAGACGCTCTCTGACAAGTCTGACGTGAAAGATGGGAGCCAAGAGTGTTTGACCGTGACGCCTTTCCGGGCCATGGCGATCATGGTCTATGCGCTCACTGTGTTCGTTCATAGAGGTACCTCGTTCTGTGTATTGGACCAACAGAAAAAGGCCGAGGGTAGCATCGCCCCCGGCCCTTCTCCATCAGGTGTTTTCCTGCCCACTCTAGTTCATGCGGAGGCAGGCAGATCCTGCGTAGCGTGCTCGACGAGGCCGCTCGTCAGATACTCATTGTGTCCAAAGTCTGAGATGGTCCCTTTTTCGTTGTGCCAGCAGACATTTGTGCCGGCGTTGAGAAGCCCCCATCCTGTCAGTTCCTCATTGAGCAGGTACTGGTCCATCATTTTGCCCCAGAGGGTTGTGGGCAGGCGCGGCAGCACCTCTCCACGGATGTGGCTGAGCTCCTGGCTACCCAGCCGCATGTCATCCAGTGCGCGGGCGGCCTGGGCGAAGCGGTCTAGGCTGGCGTCTGCGTGGCCGAGCACCGAGAGCGCCCGGTCTACCTCGTCCTCCCAGCCGATAGCTGCCGAGTCATGCTTGAAACGCATACGACTAAAGTACTGGGGCGCGAGCATGCCGTTGGAGCAGGCCAGGCGGTTGATGAAGAGGCTGAAGCCGAGCTTGCGTGAGCCGTCGTAGCTGTTCTCGAAGAGCATGCCGAGGCTGACGACGTCGCCCACCTTGACTTCGGCCTGGAAGGTGCCTTCGGCTACGAGGCCA
>DATGCC010000859.1:0-4777 GCA_035312345.1 Rhodothermales bacterium | reverse complement strand
CGCACACGTTCGCTTCCAGACGTTGCGTGGCGCAATGCTCGAAGCCACGTACGGCGAAACGCCTGTCGTCGATGGCGAGGCGATAGACTACAACGGCTGGAAGCTCTTCGACGGCCCGTTCCTCAACGCAGAACGTGGCAGCAAAAAGCTCGATATCCGCCACAAAAATGACCGTCGCCTGCTCGACTTCGAGAAGCTGACGATTACGGACGAAACGGCTGAAACCCCGGTACTGAATCCATAATGAAAGCCCTCTACTATCCAGACTGGGAAACGCTCAGCATAGCGGAACACCCGCGCCCAACGCTGGCGGCAGACGAAGTGCTGCTGCGCGTTGCAGCGTGTGGTATCTGCGGTAGCGAGTTGGAAACGTTCAAAGCGCGCAGTCCGCGCCGTACGCCACCGCTGATTATGGGCCACGAGTTCTGCGGCGTTGTGGCCGAAGTCGGAACCGAGGTGACAGGATTTAGCGTGGGCGATCAGGTGGTGAGCAATGCCGTGGTGCCGTGCGGCACCTGCGTCCGTTGCCAGCGCGGCGACACGCATCTGTGCGCGCATCGGCAGATTTTCGGGATGCACAGGATGGGCGCTTTCGCCGAGATGGTCAACGTCCCGGCTCGCTGCCTCATCCCCTGGCCCAACGGCCTGCCTGCCGAAGCCGCCTGCCTCGCCGAGCCACTCGCCAACGGCGTGCATGTCTTCAATCTGACAAAGCATCGTGGACCGCGCACGGTTGTGGTGATTGGAGCCGGACCTATTGGACTGATGTGCCAGCAGGCGTTTCAAACCCTCGCCGAAGCGGAGGCCATCGTTTCTGATCTGATTCCCGAACGACTGCACGCCGCGCAGCAACTCGGAGCCATCCGCACCGTCAACGCCCGCGACGAAAACCTTGTCGCTGTGGCTCGTGCGCTCACCAATGGCGAAGGGGTTGATCTGGTAATTGACGCGGTCGGCTCGGCTTTCACCAAACGGCAATCCATTGCCGCCTGCCGACCCGGCGGTGCGGTGGTGTGGATCGGGCTGCACGAAGACCAGACCATGCTGGACACCTACGGCATCACGCTACCCGAGAAAACGATTTACGGCACCTACGCCGCCAACCTGGATGAACTCCGGCAAGCCCTTGACCTCATGGCGACGGGCCGCGTGGATGTGCAAAGCTGGGTGCATCCGTTTCCGCTGGCAGAAGGCGAAACCGCCTTCCGCCGCATGCTTGCCGCGCAGGGCGACGACATCAAAGCCGTCCTGCTTCCCTGAACACCCTCACCCGAATCTCAAAGCATGTCCTTCAACGTTGTATACACCGATCATGGCTTTTCGGATGTCGAAACCGAGCAGGCGCTCATCGCCTCGGCGGATGGCAACCTGACGGTGGCGCAGTGTAAAACGCCTGTCGAAGTCCTCGAAGCTGCCCGCGACGCCGATGCGTTGCTCGTGCAGTGGGCACCGGTCCCCGCCGAAGTCATCAACGAACTCCAGCAGTGCAAAGTCATCGTCCGCATCGGCATTGGCACCGATAACGTCGATCTCAACGCCGCCCGCGATCGTGGCATCCCCGTGTGCAACGTCCCCGACTACTGCATTGACGAGGTCGCCGATCATTCTATGGCGCTCACGCTCGCGCTGGCCCGTCATCTTTCTGCCATCGACCAGCGGGTTCGGTCTGGCACCTGGAAGATCGTGCCGGATGCGCCGATGCCCTCCTTTGCTTCCATGACGTTCGCCACCGTTGGCTTCGGACGTATCGCCCGCGCCGTGCTGGACCGGGCGCGGGGCTTCCGCTTCAAGCTCGCGGCCTTCGATCCGTTTCAGGACGACGATGCGTTTGCCAAAGCAGGCGTGACGCGGCTGACGCTGGGCGATCTGTTCACCTCGGCGGACATCATCTCGCTGCACAGCCCACTCACGCCGGAGACGCACCACCTGATCAACACAGAGCGGTTGCAACAGATGAAAAACACCGCTATCGTGATCAACACGGCCCGTGGCGGCCTTATAGATACCGACGCACTGGCGAAGGCCCTGCAAAAGGGCGAGATTGCCGGAGCCGGGCTGGACGTTTTTGAAACCGAGCCGCTGCCGGATGACCATCCCTTGCGCAACTGCCCGAACGCGTTGTTAACTTCGCATATCGCGTGGTACAGCGACCAGAGCGTGCCAACACTCCAGCGCAAAGCCGCCGAAGAGGTCGTCCGCGCCCTCCGTGGCGAGCCGCTGCTCCACCGCGTTAATCCTTGAGGCCTGTGGGAAAAAGCCAACCCAACGCAAGTGTGCGTCATTCCCAGCTTGATCGAGAATCCAGTAAACGGGTTGACACACTGTAAAATGGCTGGATTCCCGCCTGCGCGGGAATGACGTTTACTCTTCCAACATTAAACTTAACCGCTTTGCATCGTGAAACTCATTCGATTTCTTGACGAGAACGACATCGTCCACTACGGAGCCTGGGACGAGGATGGCTATGCCCGCCTCATCGAAGGCGACATCTTCGGCGATTTCGAGCTGACCGACGAACGCGTAGCCATCGCCAAACTACTGGCTCCGGTCGCGCCGACGGCTATCCTGGGCATCGGCCTCAACTACCAGAAACACGCCGACGAAAGCGGCGCGAAAGCACCGGTCTACCCCGTGCTCTTTGCCAAAGGCCCCAACACCGTGCAGCACCCCGGCGACCCGATTCTCCTGCCGACGCACCTGAAAAGCGACGAGGTGGATTACGAGTGCGAGCTTGCCGTCGTGATCGGCAAAACCTGCAAGAACGTCTCGCGGAAGGACGCGCTGTCGTATGTGTTGGGCTATACCTGCGCCAATGATGTGAGCGCCCGCGACTGGCAGATCAAGAAAGGCGGTGGTCAGTGGAGCCGGGGCAAGTTCTTCGACACGTTCGCCCCGCTCGGCCCCTGCATCGTGACGACGGACGACATCCCCAATCCGAACGATCTAAAAATCCGCACCGTACTCAACGACGACATCGTGCAGGATTGGACGACGAGCGACATGATTTTCGACGTGCCCTCGCTGATCGAATTTCTGAGCGGCAGCACGACGCTGCTGCCCGGCACCGTCATCCTCACCGGCACACCGCACGGCGTCGGGATGGCGCAGGATCCGCCCCGCTGGCTTCGCCCTGGCGACACCGTCACCATTGAAATCGAAAACATTGGGCGGCTTGTGAACCCGGTTGTTGATGAGCCTTGATCTGCTTCATAGCCACTGCCCGTCGGACCGTCATCGCTTTTTGCCAGGACTTGGTAGTCGGTGAGCGGAAAGCAAAGGGCGAGCCTTTATTCGCTCCCCGCCTCTCGCTTTCCGCGCTCCCTACTCAGTGCGCGTCAAAGGCACTACACAGACGACACACTAAACCAAGGAGAAATACGACATGCCCTTCATCGACCTCTCGCATCCGCTGGAAGACGGACAACTGAACTTCCCGTTCGACCCGAAAATCAGCATCGTGGTACACAACACGATTGATTCTATCGGCTACAACATCAGCCAGATCAGTATGTCCAGCCACCAAGGCACGCACCTGGACGCCCCGTTTCATTTTTACGACGACGGCAAAACGCTGGACCAGATGCGCCTGGACCAATTCTTCGGCCCCACAACGCTGGTCGATCTGGCACCGGGTAGTGATCTGGAAGCCGGGACGCCGCTTACCGTCGAGATGTTCGAACCGCATGTCGAGGCTTTTCAACCAGGTGCCAAGATCATTTACCGGACCGGCTGGAACCGCATGTTCGGAAAGCCGGAGTTCTTCTCTGATTTCCCCACGCTGACGCTGGATGCGGCCCAGTGGATCGCTGACCGCAAAATTGGAATGCTGGGCATGGACACCCCGACGCCCAGCACCGAGTGGAAAGAGTGCCATCACATCCTGCTCAAAGAAGGCGTTGAGATCGTCATCGTCGAAGGATTGACGAACCTGGAGCAATTGCCCGAGCACTTCACCTTCATCGGCTTCCCGCTCAACCTCAAAGGCCGCGATGGCTCGCCGATCCGCGCCGTTGCCCTTGTTGATTGAACCAACCCTGTTATCATGAGAGGACTTTCAGACAAAGTAGCCATTGTGACCGGCGGACTGGGCGACCTGGGTTATGCCACAGCAGCACGGCTCGTCGAAGAAGGCTGCCATGTTGCTCTTTTCGACGTAAAAAGCGATGAGGAGGGGCTAGCCGAAAAGCTCGATGTTCCTGCTTACACCGTCGATATCAGCGATGAAGCACAGGTGGAGGCAGCGTGCGCAGATGTGGAAGCCAGACTCGGCTCGGCAACTATTCTCGTGAACTCGGCGGCGGCGTTTGTTTTTCGCGGCATTGAGGCCAGCCCCGAAGAATGGCAAAGGATTTTGCACGTCAACGTGATGGGCACCTCGCTGGTCGCCAAGCATGTGGTGCCACAGATGAAAACGGCGGGCGGCGGCAGCATCGTCAACTTTTCGTCGGTCAGCGGCTTCATCGGGCAAGCGAATTTTGCCACGTATAATGCCACCAAGTTTGCCATTCGCGGGCTGACCAAGTGCTGGGCGCAGGACCTCGCACCATTCGGCATCCGCGTGAACAGCCTGTGCCCCGGCTACATCTACACCTCGGCGTTCGTCAACTCGTGCAAAGCGCTGGATCTCGACCTCGAAGAAGAAGACCGCCGCGCCGCCGCCATGCACCTGCTGAACCGCCAGGGTCAACCGGAAGAGGTCGCTGCTGCTGCCGCGTTTCTTGCCAGCGACGAAGCCTCCTTCATCACGGGAAGCGACCTGCTCGTAGACGGTGGTTAT
>DATGCC010000858.1:0-9170 GCA_035312345.1 Rhodothermales bacterium | reverse complement strand
GCACCATATCCGCCGCCCCTACCGCCTGCCGCACCACATCGGCATAGACATGGGCTAGCCGCACATTGAGTTGGGAGAGGTCGAACACAGACGACGTGTCGGGAGCCGAGTTTGCCAACAACATGGCCCGCAACTCATCGGGATACGGCACGGTGACAAAGGCTTTTTGCTCGATCTGCAACGCCCTGCCCCTTCCTGAAAGCCGCGCCACCGCCGCATCAATCCCGTCCAGCGAGGTACCACTCATCAGGCCCACAACGAGCCGTGATTCTGCTTCCCAGAGCCGTTTCAAGGGAGGCATCATTCCCGCTCCCGCATGGCAGCGGCTTCAGCGAGGAAGCGCTCGGCCTGGTCGGGTTGCTGCCGGGCCAGTTGTTCGTAGATCCGGGCAGCCTCGCCATATTGCTCCTGCGAGGCATAAATGCGCGCCAGCGTCTCGGAGACCATGTCGTCGATGTCGTCGTCGAGGTCAGGTGGCGGCAGATCTTCCACATCTGGCTGGGGGACGATGCGGGCGGCTCCAAGTTCGTCAATCAGCCGATCCAGGTCTTCATCGGCTTCGGAAGACAACGCAGCACTTTCCTCCGCTGCGGCTTCGGCTTCCAACGCCCGCCGCGCCGCCAGGGTCTGTGGCGAAGGCGTGGGTTCTTCGGGAGCCGTGTCTTCCTCCTCTTCGGCTTCCGGTGATGCTGCTACCTGCGAGCTCGTTTCTTCCGCCTCAATCTCTGCTTCGGACAAAGCCCGTTCGATCAGTGCCAGCGACGCCTCGGCCAGGGTCACCGGGCGCTCTTCCTCCAGATCCAAGGCCTCCGGCGCAGTCTCGCTGTGCGGTGGTCGTGCAAACGGGTTGAATGGGGTTTCCAGGGCCGCATCCAGTTCAGCTTGCAGATCCAGATCCACCCGCAGCCGCTCATCAATGGCAGGCTGCATAGCCTGGAGCGCCGTGCGTACACGGGCCAGCCCTTCGCAGATCGCCGGGCTGTTGGGCATCAGAAAAGCCGCCTGCTCCCAGGCAGCAAGCGCTTCTTCTTGCTGCTGCTCCGCCTCATGGGCCCGCGCCATCATGACATACACCGCCACATACGTCGGCATACGCTCGGCAACGGCCTCTAACAGCGGAATCGCCTCGGCAGGCGCTCCCTGTTCGATTAAATCAATGGCGTCCTGAATATCGGGCAAGGGCATATCTTACGTCTGGATGGATGCAGACTGGAAAGTACGCATTCGCAGATTAGGAGTCTAGGAGCGAAAGAGCCCAGGAATCTAAGAGACGACGAGTCTAGGATATACATCCATCATAGCCTCATAGATTCCTAGGCTTCTAGACTCTTACCGTCCCGCCCTGTTTCGATTGCCAGAACTGTTGCACGTTGTAGAGGGTGACGAGGCTGAACGCCAGCGCGAAGAATACCTGGAAAGGCACTGCCGCCCATTCACCATAGGCCGCAATGATGACTAGGCCCGCGATGCAATACAATGCCAGCGCGCCTTCGAGCCAGACAACCGGCGGAATACGGGCGTCGGCATAGCGACTCGTCCACCAGCGGCGGGCCTGCGTATCGCTGTATTTGGGCGTCCGCATAAAGGCCGAGCGCTTGCCACGCAGGGCCTGCCAGAGCGCACGCGTGTTATTGAGCGCCATGCCCATGCTGCCTGCCATGAATAGCGGAAAGAACAGCGCCCGTCGTCCCCAGTCGGGATAGAGGGCGCGTTGGGCAAAAAGCTGCGCGAGAAAGAACCCGACGAAACCGAGCAGCCCCACGCCCATAATCGCAAAATAGAGCGCACCTGGCCCGCGTCCCAGGTTTTCGAGCACGAGGAGCGGCGCATGCAACACCGCTGCCAGGGCTACAAAAGGAAAGACGATGTGCGCGGTGAGATGAACCGTGCCTTCGAGCTTGACGCGCCAGGGCTGGTCGGAGCGCCAGAGCGCACGCATCACCTTGCGGGCCGTCTCGGCAGCGCCTTTCGTCCAGCGGAATTGCTGCGCCCGGAGCGCGTTGATTTCGACGGGCACCTCGGCCGGTACCTCTACCTCCTCTACGTAGCGAAACCGCCAGCCTTTGAGTTGGGCCCGGTAGCTCAGGTCGAGGTCTTCGGCAAGGGTGTCGCCCTGCCAACCCCCAGCGTCTTCGATGCACGCCCGCCGCCACACGCCAGCCGTGCCATTGAAGTTCATAAAACACCCGGCCCGGTTGCGCACGTACTGTTCGATGGCAAAATGCGCGTCCAGCCCGAACGCCTGGATCCGCGTTAGCAGCGAGTCGGCAGCGTTGAGGTGGCCCCAGCGCGCCTGCACCAGGCCCACTTGATCGCAATCTAGATACGGGATCATCTGGCGGAGAAAGGTCGGCTGTGGCAAAAAATCGGCGTCGAAGATAGCGATGAGGTCGCCGCGCGCGATCTGCAAACCATTCTGAAGCGCGCCTGCCTTGTACCCCTCGCGGTCCATACGACGGATGTGAACGATGTCGAGACCCCGTGCTTGCCAGTACCGCACCCGCTGCGCCGCCAGCGCCGAGGTGTCGTCCGTCGAGTCGTCAAGCACCTGGATTTCGAGGCGACGGCGGGGATAGTCGAGCATTGCACAGGCATCAATGAGCCGTTCGACGACGAGTGCTTCGTTGTAGATCGGCAACTGCACCGTCACCTCCGGCCACGACGCATCTGGCTCCGGCAAAGCCGCCGGATCAGGCACCGGGCCAGGCCGCAAGGTATCCTGCCGCACATACCTCACCGCCAGCCAGAGCAGGTTCAGCCCATAGGCCAGCAGCACAGCCATCGCGACAGCGTAGAGAACAGCTACCATGTTGAGGGAAGAGGGAAGGGCGAGTAGGGAAGAGGGTATGAACGCAGCACAGAGCCGAATCGTTCGAGGTTGGGTTGCCCGGCGGGATCATTGGTTACACCGGCATACGGCGGTCCCTTGGGGCTTTCCCTCCTTCCCTCTTCCCCACCATTACCAATTAGAAGTGGCGGCCGTGAAGATGTCGTCGGCGATGTTTTCGAGGGCGGCGAGGGCAGCTACCCGCTCGCCATCAAGCCCATCCACGACCGGATCATAATCCTCGAAGCTGGAAAAGGTACGCTGGAGCAGTTCCTCGTCTTCCACCTGATCGACGTAGCGCACGGACACGGTGATGGTGACCCGGTTGCGCTGGGCGCGTTCCTCGCCGGTCACCGAGGTAGGCACATTGGTGTAACGGTCAAGGGTGGCAGTGAGCACCGCGTCGGCCTCTGCTTCGCTCGTCTCCAGCGACAGGCGCGTTTGCTGCACGAAACGGTCGATCAGCCGCTGCGTCATTTCTTCGTCCAGCGCCGTCAATGGACTGAGACTGTTGTCCTGCACCAGCGGGATGGCGATGGTGTCGAGGTTGGACGGAATCGTTGCCCCGGTGAAGCTATAGTAGCCGCAGGCCGGGAGGGCGATGAGGGTGAGGACAGACAACCAGATGTGCGTGTAGGCGCGTTGTGCCGACCTTTTTGTAAAAAGGGAGAAAGGGAGAAAGGGAGAAATTTTCGTTCCTCTCTCTTTCCTCCTTTCCCCCGCTCTCCCTTTCCTACAAGTCTTCATCCAGGTCTTTCAGCTTGCGATAGAGGGTGCGCTCGCTAATGCCAAGGGCTTTGGCCGTCTGCCGCCGGTTGCCCTCGAAGTGCTTGAGGGCCCGGGTGATCAGGTCGTATTCGGCTTCTTCGAGGGTGGGGAGGGCAAACGAGGGGGCTTCGGTGGTTGCCTGTGCCTGTTGCCCGTTGGCAGCTTCTTCTTGCTCGATCTCGTACGCCACATCCTCAATGAACGGGTTGTAATCATGCTCTTCTGGATTGGAGACAATCACATAGTTGCCCCGCTCTCCGGCAAAATCGCCCTGCTCAAAGGTTTCCCGCGATACGGCAATGCCGACGCCGGAAACCAACTTAGTGATTTCTTCCTTCAAGTCGCGCAGTTCCATGCGCATTTCCAGCAGCGCCCGGTAGATCAACTCCCGCTCCCGGTTTTCGTCGTGGTCGCCAAAATCGGCGCGGGACACGGGCATCAGGGCGCTTTGCACTTCGCCAGCAGCCGTCACGCCACGCAAGAACGGCTGGATGTCTTCGGCAGAGACGGCGTCGCCCCGGTGCAAGACGGTCACCTGCTCGGCTACGTTGCGGATCTCGCGGACGTTGCCGGGCCACCGATAGCGACGTAGCAAAGCCCGGGCCCTGTCGTCGAGGCGGCGCGGCGTGCTGCCGTATTTCTGCGCGAGTTGGTGCATAAAGGTCTCGAAGATCGGCTGGATGTCTTCGGGCCGCTCGCGCACGGGCGGGATCTGGATAAGCACCGTGCTGAGGCGATAGTACAGGTCTTCGCGGAACCGCCCGGCCTGCACCTCGTGGGCGAGGTCCTTGTTCGTGGCAGCCACCACGCGCACGTCCGTCTTGCGCAGCGTACTAGAACCGACCCGGCTGAACGTGCCACTCTCCAACACCCGTAGCAGCCGCACCTGCGCCGCCGCGGGCATCTCGCCGATCTCGTCAAGGAAAATAGTGCCGCCATCGGCATCCTCGAAGTAGCCCGTGCGCTTCTCCGTCGCGCCCGTATAAGCTCCTTTCTCAGCCCCGAACAGTTCTGACTCAATCAAGCCTTCGGGAATGGCACCGCAGTTGACGATAATGAGGGCGTTGTGCCTGCGCGGGCTGAGGTCGTGGATGAGATGCGCGATGAGTTCTTTGCCCACCCCACTCTCACCTTCGATCAATACCGAAATATCCGTCCGAGCCACCTGTCGGGCCCGGTCTATCACATGATGCAATGCCGCCGAGGTACCAACGATACCAAAGCGTTCTTGAATAGCCTGTCGATCCATACGAGTCTTCTTGCTAAAGGCAAACTACGAGACTAGCCGAGCGAAGCACAATATCCGTGTCTACTTCGCCATCTCCTGCTTCCGCAGAAATATACCATTTCCTAATGGGACACTATAATCCAGTCCTTTTACCAGCCAGCCGCTTACAATGACTAATACAAACAAAAGAGGATGCGATATCGGGCGTGAAAAAGCTGTGATGACCGATGGCTATGCCTTCATCACCTCGCGCTCATACAAAATTCGCCGATTGGCAGAAAAGGTGCTGCCGAAGCGCTTCACCCCTTCTGCTCGCATGGCTGCCGCGTGCTGGTCGAAATAGTCTTGCAACTGCGACATCCTCTCGACATAGTAGTGGCACACCCAGCGTTGCTTGCCATCCGCCGGATCCAACTGGTACCACCTCGCCTCCACAAAACCGTCGAAGGCTAGCATCTCGCGCAGGTGCGTACGCAACCACACTGCCATCTCTTCGGCGATCTCATTGTCGACAAACAGGTTGACCTCGTAGATAATCATGATTCGATTGGTTTTTTGAAAGGAGGATTTTTGGATGCTTGTAACTTTACCACCTCACTCGCCTTCAAACTGACCATTCAAACAACCTGGTCCGGCCCAGGCTGTACAGGCCCAAACGCACGCCTAAAGATCTAGCACGCGTTTCGAATATGGAAGGAACGTATTCGTAGCGTCAGGGGTGCTTTCGTAGGTAGCGTCTTTTATACAAAACATTGTTTCTTATGCAAAACAAACTTTGTCCTTTGCTGCTCCTGTTCACCCCGCTTTTCCTCACCGTTCTGGCTCCTCGGCTGTACGCCCAGGAGGCGACGCCGGACTCGCTGCTGGGTGTCTGGATAAACCAGGCCAAAGTGCAACTTGCCGCCACGCAGTCAGGCTTTCAGAACTGGCAGGGCGGTGGTGCTAACACGATGGCCTTCAGCACAGGGCTCAAGGGCAAGGCCAAGCAGCGGACAGAACAGTGGCAGAAAGTGTACGACGTGCGGCTGACCTTCGGCCTCCTCAAACAAGACACGCTTGACTTCCGCAAGGCCGAAGACCTGATCCTGCTCGCCGCCACGTTCCAGTACAAGGGCGACGGCTTCTTCAAACAGTTCCGCCCAACAGTCGCCGCCGATGTGCGTACACAATTCGCCTACGGATACAACTACGACAAAGACCCGTTCAAGGCTGGATACAAGGTGCCGGTTAAAGTCTCGGCCTTTTTCGCCCCGGCTACCATCTCCCAGTCGCTCGGCCTGACCTACCAGCCTGCCGAGTGGTTCACAAAGCGCATCGGCCTGGGGACCAAAGAAACGGTGGTTACCATTGAGCGCTTCCGCCCGCTTTATGGCGTGGATCCTAATCAGACGGTGCGATTCGAGGCGGGCCTGGAAGCCTTCACCGAAGTCGACAAAGAGATTTTCAAAAACATCCAGGTGCAATCCAAGTTGGGCCTGTTTGCCGCCTTCAACATGGTGGAGCAGCCTGATGCCCTCTGGGAGAACCTCATTACCATGAAAGTCAACGGATGGTTCAACGTCAGCTTTGAAGCCGTGACGCTCTACGACGAGGACATCTCGAAGCAAGTCCAACTCAGGGAAGTGCTCTCGCTCAACATTGCCGTCAACCTGCTGTGATATCTCTACGGTGACAGGCTGGTTGGGAACGCAGGTGAGGGCGTGTGGGTGCGCTAGGGTGCATCTATCATAGCAAACACCTCCGTCTATGCCTCACCGACTACAACTTCTTTTCTTCGCGGCTTTCATCTTTCTCATCACGCCCCGGCTCTATGCACAGGAGGCGACGCCGGACTCGCTGCTGGGCATCTGGCGCACAGAAGCCATGGGCCAGCTTGCAGCAACGCAGGCCGGGTTCCAAAACTGGCAGGGCGGTGGCATCAACACGCTGGCGTTCAGCACAGGTGTCAAGGGCAAAGCCAAACGCGGGACCGAACGGCTAGAGCAAGTCTACCAGGCCCGCTTCGCCTTCGGCCTCGTCAAGCAAGACACGCTCGACTTCCGCAAAGCCGAGGATTTGATCCTGCTCGCCGCCACGTTCCAGTATAAGGGAGACGGTTTCTTCAAACAGTTCCGCCCAACGGTCGCCGCCGACCTCCGCACGCAGTTCGCCGAAGGGTTCAACTACGACGAGAATCCGTTCGAAGGCGAAGACGCAGAGGATGTGCCTGTGCAGGTGTCCGCGTTCTTTGCGCCTGCCACGCTCACCCAGTCGCTCGGCCTCACCTACCAGCCCGCCGACTGGATTACGCAGCGCGTCGGCCTGGGAGCCAAAGAAACCATCGTCCGCATTGAGCGCTTCCGCCCACTCTACGGCGTGGACCCCGACCAGACGGTGCGGCTCGAAGCGGGCCTGGAAGCCTTCACGGAGGTTGATAAAGAGGTCTTCGAGAATGTGACCTATCAATCTAAGCTAGGTCTCTTCGCCGCATTCAATCAGGTCGATCAGCCGGATGCGCTCTGGGAGAACCTCATCACCATGAAAGTCAATGACTGGCTCAACGTCAGCTTCGAGGCCGTGACGCTTTACGACCGGGACATCTCGAAAGACGTGCAGATCAAAGAGGTGCTCTCGCTCGGTGTCTCCTTCATTTTGCTGTAGCCCATCTGCTTCGCAGGAACCTGGACGAAAAAAGGCTTGATTCCCCCTGGATTTTGCCCTAAGCTAGTGCCGATGGTGCGGCGCAGATGGATCGGGCGTTCGCCGCGTTGTACACGCACTAGGGTCCCCACACATCCTGGAGGGTTTGTCTGATGCGGCAATATCTGACCGAGTTTATTGGCACGTTCTTCCTGGTCCTGACGATTGGCCTGACGGTCATTGACGGTACCCCGCTGGCTCCACTCGCCATTGGCAGCGCGTTGATGGTGATGGTCTACATGGGCGGTCATGTGTCCGGCGCGCACTACAATCCGGCGGTGACGCTGGCCGTCTTTATGCGGGGTCGGCTAGAGGCACGGCACATCGCGCCGTACATGGGGGCGCAGGTGCTCGGTGCGTTCGCCGCCAGCGCCACCGTCCATCTGATGCTGGAGCGCGCCTTCGCCCCGGCACCGGGCGGCGATGGGAACCTGCCCGCTGTCTTGCTCGCCGAGTTCCTGTTTACCTTCGCCCTGGCCCTTGTGGTGCTCGCCAGCGCGACTGCCAAAGACACCGAAGGCAACTCGTTCTACGGCCTCGCCATTGGTTTCACCGTAATGGTGGGGGCCTTTGCCGCCGGACCCATCTCTGGCGGGGCCTTCAACCCGGCCGTGGGCCTCGGTCCGATTTTATGGGGAGTCCTTGCCGCCGGGGGATCACTGACCCACCTGTGGATCTACCTCGTCGCGCCCCTGGCAGGCGGAGCCGTAGCGGCGCTGGTGTTCAAATACCAGCATCCACATGATGAGTAAGAACCTATTGAGGAATGGCAACGATGCTTCGGCGTCCTCTCTCCGCTGGCGGGAGAGAGACAGAGTGAGGGGGGACATCTTGAAGAAAAGATCTCCATCACCCCTTTAAATTGTCCACTCGTCATGTATGATGGCGACGAGGTACCAGGCGTTGTCTTCCTGCTCGAAGACGAGCCGCAGGCTGCCCCAGTTCATGCCGTTGTACTCGTCTGTGCCCGGTACATAGTATTCTACAAACGACACGTCGCGCCCGGCGTAGAAATCAGCGATGTTGTTGAGGGAGTTGCCGGAACCGAGTTGCTCGTTGGGGTCGCCCTGCGGGGCCTGCCGGTAGGCTTTGTCGTAGATGAACTCGTTGTAGTAGTCGCCGAAGGTCAACTCAATGGGATCGCCCGTGCCGTCGTAGTTGCCCCACAGGTACGTCTGCGAGCCGCCGCCGAGGCGCGGGATCTGCGCGCGGGTGAAGACCTGTGCGGAGGAATCTACATAGCTATAGGGCACAAAGCGCACGCCGTGTTCGGGATGCACATAAGAGGCCAGCTTGGTCCAGTTGCTGTCGGCGAGGGCGGCGACCACGCTGTCGGCTGTGACCGCCAGGGTTGCTGTAGACGGCAAAGCTGTGGCAGCCGTATCGGGCAAGACGCGGGCGGCATCCGGTGAAGTGGCGAGCGAGTCAGTCTCGTCTGCCAGCACAGCGTCGGCAGGTCGCTCGGCACAAGCCATCAGACAAAGGAGAACGAGCAGAATCGCAGAAATAGGTAGGTGACGCATGAGCGCAAGCATACGGTTGGTCATAGCAGAGTACCCTGAACATAGCGCAACACGGAATGAAAAGGAATGTTTATCTTCTGGCTGCCTTCGTTACCTGCTTTTCCATTTGACCGCCCTTGTCATGGATACGCGTCGCATTTCCGTC
>DATGCC010000857.1:0-6281 GCA_035312345.1 Rhodothermales bacterium | reverse complement strand
AAGCAGAACTAACACTGGCCGAAGAGCGGCTGCCCTTCAAGCGCACGTACCGGCTCGGTGCTGCCTATCAGAGCCCTTTCTTCGAGGGAACGGTTCGCAGCCTCGGTGTCGCGGTCGATTACGTGGGTGATCCGGGCCTGGCGAAAGACAACGGCCTGGTCGCCCATTACCGCCTTGGCGTGCAGATGGAACTGGGCGAAATGATCGCCCTCCGTAGCGGTATTCGCGGAGGACACCCCACCTTTGGCGGCGGCCTCCATTTCGATTTTGTGCAGATAGATTATGCCTACTACAATATAGACGAGCCAGGCCTACCCGGAGGCTGGCATCACACGATTCAGATTACCCTCGGCAGCTTCTGACCAATTTCTTACGGGTCCGTACCAAAGAACAAACACCTCTGCTTTTACAATGATGATGGCGCATCCTACAGTGGAAGGATGAACCTATCATGATTTTTATTGAATCCACCTCCCTTTTCTTTCAGCATTGTGCGGTAACAGATTTCAAATTTTCCCTGCTGCTGCTAGGCAAATCTTGCACCCCCGTGTGCAATCTTTTCCGCTCCACCCTTTAGGATACCGGCCAACATGCACATTCAGGCCTCATTTCAGCATTCGGCACCCTCCTTGTCGTCCACAATCGCACATCCCTTTTCGAAAGGCAATCGGCAGCCTCTGGATGATGCACCTTCCTTTTGGAACGCCACAAAATAATCAAGCACAGCCTTCTTAATTCTTGCCATCACAAGACGATAGCATAAAGAGAGTTAAGCTATGTGCTTTCAGTAACCCCTATAACCGTACCCTCATTATGAACCGCCTCCTTTCTACTCGTTTTGCGCTGTGCTTTGCGCTGCTCGTCCTGTTCGTGGCGGTGCCAGCCTCAGCCCAGCAAACGCTCGGTTCCCGCACCTTTGTCCCGTCGCCGCAGGCCCTGGGCATGGGTGGTGCTGGTATTGCTTACCCCACGGCGCGCACGGCGCTCTTCTACAACCCGGCGCACCTGACCCATGTGAACGTCACACGGGCACCGATTACTATGTTGGGCATCGGAGCCTCAATCAGCAGCAACATCGGCAAGCAGCGTTCCTTTTATCAGGACCGCGTGCAGCCCGCCCTCGACGTGGGCATCGAAAACCTGAGCGACGAAGAAGAGCAAGCACTCTACAATGACATCTTTGCGATGTCTTCGCAGCCGACGGTCTTGAAAGCCGACCTGCTCCTCCCCTCCTTCGTGATGAACCGGGGTACCTTCGGCTTCGGAGGCGGCATCTTCGGGCACAACGAACTGGCTTACAACGTCGATGACGCTGGCGCGGGCGTGCCCGGACTAGACTTCGCCGCCATCTCCGACATCATGGCTGTCGGAGCCACCAGCATGAACATGGACAAGATGGGCCTCAAGGGCCTCTCACTCGGTGTCACCGGCAAGTTCACCCAGCGCTATCTTTCGCTGAAAGTGAAACCCTTCGATGCCATCGACGACGACGAAAGCCTCTACATCCTCGGTGCCAGCACGGTAACCGCAGATCTGGGTGTGCTCTACGAGATGGATCCCAAAAGCATCCCCGGCAAGCTGTACTTCGGAGCGGTGATGTCGGATCTCGCGCTCAACAAGTTCAGCTACAGCTTCAGCACCTACTACGCCCGCAATGAAGAAGAGCAGGACAAGGAGGCCATTGCTACCGAAGTGGCGCTGGCAGAGAGCCGCTACCAGTTGCACTCCTCGTTCCGCGGCGGCGTTACCTACATGATCCCGACCCTCGGTGGCCCGCTGGCCGAAACCGCCGTTTCGCTCGACTACGTGCAGCAACACCGCAACGACCTCGTCGCTCAGCCATTGCTGGGACGCCTGTCGTTTGGCGTGCAGACGATGATTGGCAATACGCTGGCGCTTCGCACCGGCCTCAACCAGGGCTATTCGAGCTTTGGTGCTGGCATCCAGTTGCCCTTCGCTCGCATCGACTATGCTTTCTATGGTAGCGAACTGGGCCAGTTGCCCGGCCAATCGCCGAGTTGGAATCATCGCATTCAGCTTAGCCTCGGCAGCTTCTAATTCAGGAGATGGGGCAGGAATAACACATGTCCTACCACTTCATCCCCATTTCCCTTTTCCACTTTACAACCCGAAATCCTCCGATTTTTAGATGTATTGGACTATGAACCGCCTCCCTGTTTATTTGACGAGCACGCTGCTCGTATGCATCCTGCTGCTGGCCGGATGCAATGTGTACGAAGGTCTCTATGAAGAAGGCGCAAGCGACAACCCGGAAGTGCTGCTAGCAGACGGCCGGAACGCGCTGCAACAGAAACGCCCCACCGAAGCCATTGACTACCTGCGCAAAGCGCTGGAGAAAGCAGAAGACAAGCCTGTGCTGCGCAAGCAGATCGAGATCAAGCTGGCGACCGCCGTGTTGCAGGAGTACGAAATCGACGCGCTGAGCTTCTCTCGGATCGCTCGCAATCTCAGTGGCGACTATGCCGTTGGCAAGGTCATCGCCAGCAAGATGCAGAGCCAGACGTGTAACTTCCCAGAGCACCATGGCCGCACGGCTTTCGACCCGCGTGAAGGCATTGACTTCGAGCGCATCGGCAGCGATGCCGGAGCCGAAGCCCTTGAGGAAGCGCAGACCCTCATCGCACGCGTCTTCACGGGCGAAGAGACAACAGCAGATCCCACCTTCCCCTGCGAAGAAGAAGCCCTCGACGCGGCCGTTGCCAATCTGCAAGATGAAATGACCCATGCGGAGATCGCCGAAGCACTGGTTAACTACGCCATCGCGCTGACGACGGAAGCCTACCTTGAGATCGTGGATGCTGGCGGCAACGACGCCTCCTTCTATTACGCCACCCCACCCGGTGGAGCCGACTACATCGGCACCTGCTTCACGGACGCACAGTCCTGCGAAGACACCATCGCCAGCACGGCGGCCAACCTGAGCCGTTTCGACTGTGCCACCCGCATCTTCCAGAAGCGTGCGGAATTGTTGGACAGCACCAATGCCGAAGAACTTGCCAACCTGGCCCGTGAAGGCTACGAAAGCCTGGAAGTGAGCGTGGGTACGTCCACCTGCCTGACCTACTAAGGCGCTCTGGAAAAACCGAGCCTGGCTGATCGGGGATAGCGAGACAATGTCTTTGCTATCCCCGATCTTTTTTGTGCCCTTCCTGTCCGTTCCTGGTCGATTGACTTGCGTGAGAGCATGAGCTATACTGTGCCGTTCCTTCCATCTGGCTTCCACTCTTCTCGACGCCACCTATGCGACGCGCTTTTCTGCTCACCGCGCTCTGTATCTGGCTGGCCCAGCCGTTGCACGGGCAAAACGTACCCTCTACGGATATCTGGCTGATTTCGCTGGCAGAGGCCCCTTTACTGGCTCCCATCAACCTCACCGACCGTCCTGGCTACGACAACCAGCCCGCCTTCACGCCCGACGGACAGGCTCTGCTCTACACTGCGATGGACAGCACCGGGCAGACCGATATCTACCGGGTTGATATGGACACGAAAACACGAACACGCCTCACACATACGGCGGAAACGAGCGAATACTCTCCGACACCGATGCAAAGCGGCGGCTTCTCGGTGGTGCGCGTCGAGCAGGATGAAACACAGCGCCTCTGGCATTTCGACGAAGCAGGCAGCACTCCCTCGCTGTTGCTAGAGAACATCAAGCCCATCGGCTACCACGCCTGGGCAGACAGCACCACCCTTGCCCTCTTCGTCCTTGGCGAGCCGCCCACACTCCAGCTTGCTAACCGTACTACCGGAACCGCCGACACCCTGGCCTGGAACATCGGACGGTCGCTGCACAAGGTGCCCGGCGCGCATGCGGTGAGCTTCGTCCAGAAAAGCGAAGCCGATCCGTGGCTCATTCAGCGGCTGGACCTGGATAGCCAGACAATTACCCCCCTCACCGAAACGCGACCAGACCGCGAAGACTACACCTGGACGCCTGACGGACACCTCCTCATGGCCGATGACGCGATCCTGTACCGCTGGACACCCGACACAAACGGCTGGGCGCAAATGGCCGATTTCACCCAAATGGGCCTTTCTGACATCACCCGCCTCGCTATCAACCCCGATGGTACGCTGCTCGCACTGGTAGGAACAGAAGCGGAATAGGTCTTTGTTTGCAAGAAGTACTTGCTCGCTGCCACCCGAATTTTCAAGTTTTCGCTAGCGAATGTGAGATTTAATCAAAATGATGTAGTAATTCAGTAAGAATCGTATTTTGACCTCTCCTTTTCATCCACCTAGTGTTCTGCGTCCTGCTTATGCCATCATCTTACTCGTTCCCAGACACCTTTTTGTGGGGCGTTGCGACATCCTCTTATCAAATCGAAGGCTCCCCCCTGGCCGATGGAGCAAAACCGAGCATCTGGCACCGCTTCGACCACTCGCCGGGACACGTCGCTAATGGCGATACGGGCGAGGTGGCCTGCGATCATTACAACCGCTATCAAGAGGACGTAGACCTGATGCACTGGCTGGGCGTGGATGCCTATCGCTTTAGCATCGCCTGGAGCCGCATCCTACCCGATGGTACAGGGATGGTCAACAACCAGGGCGTGGATTTCTATGACCGGCTGGTGGATGCGCTGCTGGAAAAAGGGATCCAACCTTTTGCTACCCTCTACCACTGGGACCTGCCCGCTGCGCTCGACGACCGGGGTGGCTGGCTCAACCCCGACAGCACCGATTGGTTTTCCGAGTATGCCCAGGTGATGTACCGCACCCTCGGTGACCGCGTGAAATACTGGTCTACGCACAACGAGCCGTGGGTAGTGATGGATTGTGGCTACCTGAACGGCACGATGGCTCCGGGACACCGCAACGTCTACGAAGCCCCCCTTGTCACTCACAACTTGCTGCGGGCCCATGCCGCGGCCGTGCAAGCCTACCGGGCCGAAGGCGATGGGCAGATCGGCATCGTCGTCAACCTGGAGCCGAAATATGCCGCCTCGGACGAGCCGGAGGATCAGGCGGCTCAGGCCCGCGCCCACGCCTACATGAACCGGCAGTTTCTGGACCCGATTTTCCTGGGCTCTTATCCCGATGAACTGGTAGAGAGCTTCGGTGACGCCTGGCCGGACGTTGCACCGGGCGATATGGATTTCATCCAGCAGCCCATCGACTTCCTGGGTATCAATTACTACAGCCGCAGCGTCACACGCCACGATCCTTCGGAACCGCTGTTTCAGACGGCACGCGTCCGCCAGGATCGGCACGTACATACCGATATGGACTGGGAGGTCTATCCCCAGGCACTGACGGATGTGCTGATGTGGATCCACGAGCGCTACGACAATCCCTGCCCACTCTACATCACCGAGAATGGCGCGGCGTTCTATGACCCGCCCACGGCCAACGGATCCGTCCAGGACCCGCTCCGCGTGGCTTATTTCCGCGAGCACTTGCGGGCAGCACACCGAGCCATAGAACAAGGCGTCGATCTACGCGGCTACTTCGCGTGGTCCCTGCTCGACAACTTCGAGTGGAGCTATGGCTACGACAAACGCTTCGGCATCATCCACGTCGATTTCGAGACGCAAGAGCGCACGCCCAAAGCCAGTGCCCATTTCTACGCCGAGGTGATCGAGAGCAACGGAGCCGCTTTGGGAAAGAGAGAGCGTTTGGTGGGTAGTGGGTAGTGAATGGTGGATAGACCGAAAAACTCTTTTTCGACCATCCACCATCTACCATTCACTACCCACCAGAAAAACCCTTTCTCTCGCTCCTCTACCCCGTCTCTTCCTCCTGCGGCACCGGAGCGTACGTGCCCATCGTAACGATTACCTGATGCGTCGCTCCGTCGTCCTTGAGGGGAATCTGCCCTTCTCCCTCAGAGACGGCTAGGTGCACGCCATCCACTTCGATGCTGACGACCCCCTCAGCCTCCCGATCGGGGTTTTGAACCTCAATTTCGTAAACCGTGGTGCTACCAGGGAGACGGTAGCGCAAACGAAAGCCGGGCCAGGCATTGGGGATGTGCGGACGGAGCACAAGCTGATTGCCGCCTTCCAGGTGAAAACCGAGTATTGATTCCAGCACCACACGGTACATCCAGCCTGCCGAGCCGGTGTACCACGTCCATCCCCCACGTCCAATATGCGGTGCGACGCCGTAGACATCCGCCGCAATGACATAAGGCTCCACTTTGTAAACGGCGACTTCCTCAGGCGTGCGGGCATGGCTGGCCGGGCTGAGCATCTTGATGAGCCGTGCGGCCTGCTCGTTGCGCCCCGCCTCAGCCAGCGCCTTGACGGCCCACA
>DATGCC010000856.1:0-4254 GCA_035312345.1 Rhodothermales bacterium | reverse complement strand
CTCGCTAGCAGTAGACCGAGCAGCAGACCACAAAGGATGGCGAACGGGAAGGGGGAAGGGAGAAGGGGGAAGGAGAAAAGATTCGCTCTCCTCGCAACGTGCTCCAAACCCAATCGTCGATATGTTCGCTTCCCTTTGTTCAAAATTACCGCCCTCCCTCCACACAAGCCAGCAACAACTTCTGCGCCTCGCGGAAGCCGGGAGCCAGCTCCAGGGATTGCAACACGGCACGTTTGGCCTCGGGCATATCGTCGTTGGCATAGAGGCTACGGGCGAGTTCGTAGTAGGCGTTAGCCTTGTCTACCGGGTTGAGCGCAAGGATGGCGCGGCGGGAGCGGACAGCGGGCGCGTGCCGCCCTTGCTCGGCGTACAACGTGGCGAGGCGGTCGTGCGTGGGCAGATCATACGGCTCCACCTGTAGTGAGCGCTCCAGATATCGAATGGCCTCTGCGGTGTTGCCCGCCTCCTCGTACAGATCCGCCAGATCGCGGGCCTGCGCGGCTCCAAATTCCGAAATGGACAGAAACTGCTTCAGGTTGGCGATGCGTTTCTGTGTCTCGTCGCGGGTCTCGTAGACGGCATCCAACCCCACATAGGCATTGCCTGCACCGACGTAATCCGGGAAAATCGCGATGGCTTCGCGAAAGCGCGTCTCGGCAGTACCGTAGTCTTCTTGTTCGAGCGCCTCGCCGCCTTGCTGGAGCCGCTGAAGCAACGGATTGTCAGATCGGCCCGACATTTTTTCCAGCAGCGACGGTGCGTCTTCCTCATCGCTCAGCAAGTCGGGAAGATCGGCGAGCACCTGGTCGAAGGCATCACGCTTCTGGCGTAGATCGGCGAGGAAGGCTTTGTCGAGATCGGCCTGGCTCTGACCTGTCACCTGCTGGATGGCAGCTTCCATCGTCTGCCCTTCACGCAGCGCAGTGAGAATATCAGTAATGGCGGTAAAGCCGTAGGTCTCGACGATGAAACCGATGATTTTGGAGGCGTGATAGTAGCTGAGGAGGATCTGGCCGGGAAACGTCGGGCGCGTAAAGCCCCGGTCGATGGTTTCGAGTGGCAACAGCTTGTCCTGATCGAAGGCTGTGAAAAGTTCGAGGTCCATCTCGCGGCCCCACTCCGGGCGGGCGCGTTGCTCTTCGTAGACAGATAGTCCCTCGGTGAACCAGCGCGGGACGTGGAAATCGGAGACGCCAATCGCCATCGTGTGGGCGATTTCGTGCCAGAGCGTCCGCGCCCAGTTGTACTCGCGGCCTGCCTGCGCCTGTGGCGTGTTGAGTGCCAGCACATCGCCGAAGCTGACGCCGAGCAGGCCGAGGTGCGGGATGCCCGCCACGCGCACGGCAAAGTCGTCGCGGTCGTTGTAGGCTTCCAGTTGCATCTTGCCCGGCGGTGCGTACGGATAGCGCTCGCTAAATGCTGCATAGCTCGCCTCGGCTTCGTCGAGGATCAGTTGGCCCAGCACATCGCTTTCGGAATTATGAATCAGCAAGCGAAAATGCTCGCTTTCGAGCAGATCGAAATCCTGATATTCATCCAACAGCGTCAGCGTATTGCCCACAAACAGGTTGAATGGATCGTCGCGGAAGCTGCGGTCGAGGTAGCGTCGGGCTTCGTCGGCTTTTCCGAGGCGGAGCAGGCTGGTGCCGAGCGTTGCCAGCGCCTTTTCGTCTTCAGAATCTGCCCGCACGGCCTTCTGTGCAAACTCGACGGATGCCGGATACCGAAAGCGCAAAGACAGATCTTCGGCTATCGTGATGTAGAAACCGGACGCATTCGGATTGATCGCCAATGCTTTTTGCTCGACTTCCGCACCCGCCTCCTGCTCATCACGCAGGAAGTGAACCGCCGCCAGATGCGCCAGCGCATCCATCGACACCTGGTTGACGACCAGCGCCCGCTGAATCATCGCTTTCGCCTCTTCATACTGCCCGTCAACGATGCGCAGGCCCGCCAGAATATTCAGCGCGTCTACGCTGTTGGGGTTGGTTTCCAGCGCCCGGTTCGCCAGTTCTTCCTTCGTCCCAAAACCACCCGCTGACTTTGCCAGTCCAACGTACACGGCAACATGTTTGGGATTTACAGCCAGAGCTTCCTGAAAGGTGCGCTGGGCGTCGGCGTCGTTGTATTTCTCGCGGAAGAGATCGCCCCACCAATAGAGCACCTGCCCGTTGGTCGGGTCGAGTTGATAGGCGGTGCGGAAAGCGGCATTGGCGTCGTGGAAGTCTTCGAGCAAAGCAGCGGCGCGGCCTGCTACGGCCAGTTCGGCGGCGGTGCGGAAAGTGCCTGCTTTGTACTCCTGGTAAATGGCTCCGTAGAAGCGCGGCGCGATGGCTCCTCGTCCCGTCAACACGAGCAGATCGCCAAATTCGAGCGCGTTGCGCCAATATTCGGGTTCACGCTCTCCCGCCTGCCGCAGGGCTTCCTCTGCATCATCGTAGCGCCCGACAGCCATCAGCAACCGCCCGCGCATATGGTGGAGGTAGGCGTCGTTGGGCGCTTGCTGCAACATCGCATCCACTTCGCGCAAGCCTTCACTGTACTGACCTACAGCGAGGAACGTCTCGAAATAACCGACGACATTTTCGGCGTGGCTGCTGTCCGCACCTGCCAGACGTGATTTATACAGGGCACGGGCCTCTTCGTAGTCGCCCACCGCCAGCGCACGCGTTGCCGTGACGGGGCCGCTATCCGGCTGTTGCGCACACCCCGCCATGGGGTAGATGCCCAGCCCGAGCGCAGCTAGCACGGCAACGACGAAGTGACGGCGCATATCGGTGGGCACAACGAGAATGGTGGACGGAATAGAACGATGAAACTCCGACGCACATGCCCCACCATGGGTTGCATCGGATCGGCAACAAGGTGTGCCAGGCTATTCTTTCAGACGAATCTAATTGCTAAAAGTTTAGCACGCCTTTAAATCGCCGAGACAGTCTGGCTTGACATCCCCCCCTCCTCCACCTACTCTACTACCGTGACTTGTTGTAACCGGGCCGAATTCCTCCAGGTAAAAAACGATGGCAACCCGCTACGTACATGGCCTGTTTTGCAGCCTTCTGCTGCTCCTGCTGTCCAATCTTTCCCTGACGGCCTATGCTCAGGATATCATAGCTTTGTCTAAAAACACGACCGCTCACTTCGAGCGCGTTGCAGGTCTTTCGCACAACACCGTTCTCGCGTTGCTCCAAGACCGCAAAGGGTTTATCTGGATCGGGACAGCGGATGGCTTGAGCCGATACGATGGCTATGAGTTCATCACGTACCATCACGATCCGGCGGATTCCACTTCGCTCTCGCACAACACGGTGACCGCTTTACTTGAGACGACAGACAGCACATTGTGGATCGGGACAGAAAATGGCCTTAATACACTCAATCGCCGTACAGGGCACCTTGAGCGTCATGCGGTCCCGCCGGATATGTCAAACGTGGCGTTTGGTCTGTTCGAAGATCCTGATGGGATTGTATGGGCTACCAAAACGGATGGCATTATCCGATACAATGCACACACCAGCGAATATCAATTCTTTAAAAACCCAGACGTACCCTATCCATTTATTTATGTCAGCCGGGATGCAGCAGGGGCTCTTTGGCTGGGGGGAATTCCTGGGCTGCTCAATCGATTCAAGCCGCAGGAAGGCCAGTTTCAGTCCTTCAGATTACCGGATTCGTGGGATGCTGCCCGGGGAAATAGCGTCCTGGTAAGCCAGGACGGTTTCGTATGGATCGGAACGGATACCGGCATTGGCCGACTTGATCCAGCAACAGGACACATCGAACACATGCCTTCAGATGAACTTCAGGGCGAGGTGTGGCTGGAAGACCGGAATGGAGGACTCTGGATTGAGGGCGTGGGCGGGGATATCGGAAAGTTGTGGCGCTATAATCCGCAGACCCGCACGGCAAGCAGCTACCTGATCGACCCCATGGGTACCAACCGGCTTACCCACGACGTGCGAGCCATGCTCGAAGACCGGGCGGGCGGAATATGGGTAGCAACGCTGGGTGGCCTTTTTCGCATGGACCCGGAGGCGAAACACTTTACCCACTGGCGCCAGACCCCAGACGATCCCGGCAGTCTCAGTAGCAATACCATCATGGCCATCAGGCGGGTGCATGATGATATTTGGGTAGGAACGCTGGGCGGTGGCTTGAATCAGCTGGACGACATGGGCAAAGCCACCTCCTATCAGCACCTACCCGGCGATCCGGCAAGCCTCTGCGACGATGACGTGTGGGCCGTCCATGAGG
>DATGCC010000855.1:0-7074 GCA_035312345.1 Rhodothermales bacterium | reverse complement strand
CGCGGAGAAGTGGCTCGACGTGCGGCTCTGGCCCACGCCCACCTCCTGCGCCGAACACCTCAAAGCCGAAGGCTACCGCATCGTCGCTACGCATCTCGATGACGCTGCTGTACCCATCGACACGCTCGACTTCACACAGCCGACGGCGCTGGTCTTTGGCAACGAACTGCATGGCCTCACGCCCGAGATGGTCGCGCTGGCCGACCAGACGTGCATCGTGCCGATGGCGGGGTTCACACAGAGCTTCAACATCTCCGTGGCCGCCGCCGTGTGCCTCTACCACGCCCGCCGCGACCGCGTTGCCCGCCAGGGCCACCACGGCGACCTCCCCGACGACCTGTGCCAGGCCCTCCGCGCCCTCTACTGCCTCCGCAGCGTGAAGCATCCCGAAGCGATTATTGAGCGCATGCTTGAGGAAAAATGATTGGTGGGAAGTAATGGAACCTGCAACCTGAGAACCTGCTAACCTGATAAACCTGAATGAAACTCTATCGTCTGCACCGGCTCCAGCGATTGCCCATTTCTCTGGACGAAGCGTGGCAGTTTTTTTCCAGCCCGATTAACCTGCCGCTCATCACGCCGCCGTGGTTGGACTTCCAGATGACCAACGAGGTGCCGGAGGTCGTGCATGCGGGCACCATCATCACCTACACCATCCGCCCGATGCTCGGCCTCAAAGTGAAGTGGACGACTGAGATCACCCACGCCGCCGCCCCGCACCTTTTCGTTGATGAACAACGGTTTGGCCCCTACAAATTCTGGCATCACCAGCACCATTTCCGCCCGATTGATGGCGGCGTCGAAGCCGAAGACTTTGTCCATTATGGGTTGCCCTTCGGCCTGTTTGGCATACTGGCACACAGCCTGACGGTGCGAAAGCGGCTCGAAGACATCTTCGCGTTTCGGCGGCAGGCGTTGGAAGAAAAATTCGGCCAGTGGAACCGCTAATCGTCCCTGGTCTGATTTTTGAGATTAGCATGCGTAGTATAGCGATCCACCCAATGGAAACGACGATGAAACGATACAGGCTACGATATACAAGTCTCCTGCTGTTGAGCACGGTGTTGCTGGTGGCAGGCTGCGCGAGTACACAGAAACGGTTCGAGAAGGCACAGGACTTGGAAGCGGAAGGTCGCTATGCCGAGGCGGCTGACTACTACATCAAGGTGCTCGAAAAAGAGCGCGACTGGGAAGACGCCCGCGAAAGCTTGCAAGAGGTGGGCGCACAGGCTGTTGAAAACTACCTGGCCGAAGTAGAAGCTGCCGCCGAGGCGGAGCGCTTCGACGACGCGGCACGGGCGCTGGACCGGCTGGATGCGCTGCGCAATGCTGCAAGCAGCGTCGGTGTGACGCTATCGGTGCCCTCGGATTATGCGTCGTACCGACGTGATATCAACCGGCGAGCCGTTGTGTTTTTTATCCGAGAAGGCGAGCAGGCGGAGGAGGAGCGCAACTGGAATCAGGCACTCTCGGCCTACGGTGAGGCCCGTGCTTATGCGGTTGATCCTCGGCAGGCGGATGAATTGGTAGAGCGCCAAGGTGCCGTCTACGTCCGCTGGGCTGCTGCTGATGCCGACCGTGATTATTTCCGCGCGTCCTTCGATCATGCTCAGGAAGCCATCGACTTACTCGGTCCCGATCATCCTGTGGCTCGCGATGCTGCCAACGTGCAGCAGGAAGCGCTGGAACTCGGCACGCGTTATGTCGCTTTTCTTCCCTTCTGGCGGACCGATGCCGTGGGGCGCGACGCTCCGCGCACGCTCATCCAGGATTTCAACGATGTGCTGCTCTACGACCACTGGGCTGCCCCCGTGCCCTTCATCGCGGCTGCCGATCCAGTGCAAATCCGCCGCGAGTTGCGCCGCCTGCGCTACGACCGGACGGTCATCAATCGCAAACAGGCTGCCGAGATTGGTCGTGCGGCCCGCGCCGATTTCGTAGTGGTGGGCGATTGGAGCGAGTTTGAGCAGCGCGAACGCAACATCAAAGAGAAGACGCGCCGAGCCAAGTTGCGGGGGCGTGGCTCTACCGTGAGCGGCGGGCGCGACACGACCTACATTGAGCAGGAACTCACCCTTGAACTTCGGGGCGAGATTACCTACCGCATCATCGATCCCGGAAGCCGCCGGGTAGTAGATGAAGGCCGTCTGGATGACCGCGTTTCCAAGAAGATCAACCGCGCCGTGTATGCGGGCGATTACAAGGACCTGGATCTCTCCGGCAAACAGCGCAGCCTGTTCGAGGACGAGGAGCGCATCGCGATGGAAGAGTTGAGCAACGAACTCGTCGATGATCTCGCCGCCCGACTCGCCGAGCGCGTCTACGACCGACTGCTTCGCCAAATTCAATAGCGAGAAAGGTGAGGGTGCTGATACATTGTGCAATCAGCACCCTCACCTTTTACGTTTCGTGTCTCAGTGCCGATACTTTGTTGCAACGATGTCCCCCAAGCCCGAATCGTACGCAATGAACTGGCTCAAGCATGTCCTCGTAGATGTAGCCGTCACCGCCCTCATCGTGTTGGCAGCGACGTTGAATCTGGTGTGGGCGCACTGGATCATTCTCATCTACACCCCCCTGATGCTCATCCTCAAAATTGTTGCCTTCACTGGTAGCAACACCCTTGGCAAAGTCAAGCAGAAAGCGACGGGCGTGCCGGTCTGGGTCTATCATATCCTTTACGCCATCAACGTCGCGGCGTCCGTCTGGGCGGCGCTGAAAGGCATGGAACACTGGTGGCTCATCGCCAGCGGCTGGGTACTCATCTGGACACTCTCCATCGCTGCTGATGTGCGCTCGCGCCCCGTCGCAGCGCGATAGTGTTACTGCACCCGGCCCGTCAGTGACTGGTTGCGGACGAAGTCGTAGAGGGTGAGGCGGCGCAGGTTGAAGTACGAGGTCCAGAATTGTTGAAGCGTCTGCACGTAGCTGCGGCGGGCCGTGTCTTTCTCGCGCTGGGCATTGAACAGTTCGGTGATGTCGATTTTGCCGATGAGGTAGCGGTTCTTAGCAACCTCAAAGCGGCGGGCCGCGACCGTGTCGGCTTTTGCGGCAATGAGGACTTGTTGCTGGAGTTGCTCTAGTTGCAGCGCCTCGAAATACACTTCTTGCTCCAACTCTTTCTCTTGCAGCGCGGCATTCTGGGCCACCCGCTCCTGTGCCGCGACTGCTGCCTGCACATTGGCCTTGTTCTGCCCCCAGTTGAAGATCGGCACGTTGAAGCTTACGCTTAGGGCCTGCTGGTTGAGCGGATCATTGTAGGCCCCATCGAACGCCGGGGCACTCTGGTTGAGGCCGTAGCTGGCCGTGAGGTCCGCCGAGAAGCTGTTATTGCGCTTGGCGCGGGCCAGGTCGCGCTCGGCTTCTACATTCTCGATATCCAAATTCAGAAACGCCGGACGGTTACGGCGGGCCTGCGCGACGGCTTCATTGGGATCGATGCGAATGGCGGGGATGTCTTCTGGCGGGACGATTTCCAGTTCCGTGTCGTAGGGCAGGTCGAGGGCGAGCTTCAGGTCTTGCAGGGCTTCCTGGTAGGCGATGCGGGCATTCGATTCGTCGCTTTGGGCATTGAGCAGTTGGAGTTCGCTTTGCAGCAGATCATTCTCGGCGATCTTGCCAATCTCGAAGCGCCCCTGCGACAGGCCAAAAATCGTGTCGTTGATGGCGACGTTGAACGTGGCGATGTCAAGGTTCATCTCGGCAATGTAAACATCGAAGAAGCGGCGCGTTATGTCGAGTGAGACATCTTCCAGATCTTCCACATACGTGCGCTCGGCAAAGGTGTAGCGTAACGGTTCGATGCGCCGCTCCCACTTCATCTCGTTGAACTGCATGAGGGGCTGGTTGAAGCCAACGATGAGCGGTGTGCTCTGCCATTGCGTAAAGGTATTATCGCCCAGTTCGTTGTTGAGGCGGCTGAGACCCGAGTTGAAAAACACGCTGCCGCCCGTCATGGGGATAGGCTGATTCACACTGACGCCTGCCCGCATGAAGGTCCGGTTCTGCTCCACGTAGCGCACCGAGCCGTCGTCCTGCACCACATCTTGAATCTCCCGCCGGAAGCCGGGTGCGTCCCCCGTCAGCGCGAGCGAAGGCCGGTACTGCGCCCGGTACGCCCGGTAGCCCCACTGCGACTGCCGAAAATCCAGTCGGGCAATTGCTGCCAACGGACTCTGCGCCTGCGCCAGGGTGATGCTCTCCTGCAACGTCAGCGTCCGGGCATTTTGCGCAAAGAGCGGCGTGGTGATGAAAAGCAGGCAGAAGAGGAGGAGGAAGGGAAAGCGTTTCATGGAAAGTTACAGGTTTGCAGGTTGCAGGTTACAGGTTTTAAGAGGAGCAGGTCAGCAAACCTGATAAACCTTCAAACCTGTCAACCTGTAACCTCATTCATACCGTAGCGCCACCACGGGGTCGTGCTCGGCGGCACGTTTGGCGGGGAGCAGGCCGAAGATCAGCCCGACGCTCACCGACACAAGGAACGCCAGCACCACCGAGATCCCCGAGATGACCGTGAGGATGCCCGTCGCCATCTCGATGCCGATGCTCAACCCGACGCCGAGCAGGATGCCGATGACGCCCCCTGTGAAGCTAATGGTGATGGCCTCGATCAGAAATTGCAGGATCACGTCGCGGCGCGTGGCTCCGAGCGAGCGGCGGACGCCGATCTCGCGGGTGCGTTCGAGCACCGAGGCCAGCATGATGTTCATGATGCCGATGCCGCCCACGATCAGCGAAATCGACGCGATGGCGGCCAGCACGATGTTGAAGATGGTCTGCGTGCGGCGTTCCTGTTCCAGCAGTTGCTCGGGCACCACCACCTCGTAATCGACCACACCGTAATGCCGCCGCTCCAGCATCCGGCTGATAACCTCGGCGACGGGTGGCACCAGCTCGGATTGCTCGACGCGGACGACAAGCTGGTCGAGCTGGTTGTAGTTGGCGGGCTGGGTGTTGGCGTTGGCGTTGTTATTGTTGTTGGCCGGGCTGTTCGAGGCTTGCACGTCCTGCGTCGTCACGCGGGCGCGGTCCTCGAAGCGCAGCAGCATCGTCGAAATAGGCGTGTAGATATCGTAGTTGTAATCCCGGATGCCGAGCGACTCGATGCTCTGCTGCGAGATGGCCCGCTGCTCCAGCACGCCGACCACGGTCAGCCACAGATTGCCGGCCTTGATGCGCTTGCCGATGGGTTCTTCCTGCGTAAAGAAGCGGGTCTTCACCTTCTGCCCGATGATCGCTACCGGGGCCGACAGTTCTATCTGCTCATCCGTGAAGTATTTGCCGTCGGCCAGGTTGAACTCGCCGTGGTCGAAATAGCTCTGTGCCACGCCAACGAGCTTGGTTGAGCGCCGCAGCCCGGCCCGCACCGCCTGTGTCTCGATGATCACTTCGGGGCTGACGGATTCGACGCCGGGAACGATGTTCTCGATGCTCTCAGCATCGGCCATCGTCAGGCCGGGCGAAAAGGGTTTTTTCTCGGACGCCTGGCTCTCTTCCTCAGCGACGCTGCCTTCTTCCTGCTCAATGACAGGACGGATAATGACGTTGTTGGCTCCGAGCAGCCGGATCTGTGACAGCACTTCCTCTTGCGCCCCCTTGCCAATCGCCAACATCGCGATGACAGAGGCCACGCCGAAGATGATGCCCAGCATCGTCAGGAGCGAGCGCACCTTGTTGCTGTTGATCGACTCCAGCGCGATCAGGAAATTGTAAATGATTTTTTGAAGCACGAAGTAGGAATATTAGCTGGGTTTCTAGAGGGAGCCAATCTAAAATTGCAAATCACTCCTTGGATGGCGGCGTAGCGGCCAGCGTCTCGGGCTGTTCGAGCCGTTGCCAGGGCAGGCCGCTGGTGTCTGCCGGGAGCGAAAGGTAGAGCCGGTCGTCTTCTTCGAGCCCTGCTTCGACGATGGCTTCATTCTCGTTCATCAGGCCGAGGTTGATCTCCTGCCGCATCGTGCGCCCGCCGCGCCGCGTGTAGACGAACGTCAGCGAATCCTGCGTGTGGATCGTTTCGAGCGGGACATGGAGCACCTCCGGCAATTCGGCTACGACGATGGTGTTGCTCGTCGTCATGGCCGGGCGGAGTGTACTATCCGACTCGTTCACGATGATCGAAACCTGGAAGACCTTGGCGTCGGAATTCGGGCGTTGTTCACCTATGTTTGCGACCTCGGATACCATGCCGGTCAGCTTCCGGTCGGAATCGGCGTCCAGTCCAATTTCGACCGATTGGCCGGCTTTGACTTTTTGAATATCGACCTCATTTACATAGGTAATGGATTCCATGATGGAGAGATCGGGGAGGGTGGCAACCACGGGATCCCATGAACTCACCGTGCCGCCGACCGTGGTTTTGCCGCCGCGCCAATCGCGTCTGTAGATCAACATCCCCTTATCGGGAGCGGAAATCTTGAATTCCGAAGCCAGGGAGAGGAAATCGTTGTAGGCGTTTCGCGCCTTCGACAGCTCGGCTTCGACCTCTTTCATCTGGGCGATAGCCTGGTTCACCTGGGTGATGTAGTTGTTCGTAGCCTGTTCGTGCGCTCGCCGCGCTTTCTCGTAATTGATCTCCTCCTGCCGCTGAACGGTCGGTGGTTCGTAAGCGGCCTGCTCCTTCTTCAACTGCGCTTCTTCCATGGAATAGCGGAGGTTAATGAGATCGTCGCGCGCTTTGCTGAGGGTGAGCGCGGTATCGAGTGCCGTCTGGGTGTACTGCGATTCGGCTTTCTGGAAATCGATCTGAGCTGTCTGGATCTTGCTGTTGAGTTCAGACTGATCGAGTTCGGCTACGAAATCTCCTTTTTCCACCACCGTGCCTTCTGGGATAAGCTGAAGGATCTTCATTTCGTAGATTTGCGCGCGGCGCGCCCCGCTGGGTCCATAGATCTTGACCGAGTTCTTGGCCTGCAATTCTCCGGTAGCCGTCACGGTTACTTCAAAAGGTCCTTGCTGGGGTTGTACGACTAGGACGGCGTCCTCTTCAACGGGTTTGTCCGTGAAAAACACGGCGCCAACGACCAGAATAGCTGCAATGGCGAAAAGAATGATCCAGTTCTTTTTCATCATGATCTT
>DATGCC010000854.1:0-6658 GCA_035312345.1 Rhodothermales bacterium | reverse complement strand
GTGGAGCCGGACGACCCGCTGGCAGGGGTGATGGGCGAGCATGTCGGGAAAATAAAAGTCCGGGCCTGGCTGGGGCCCGATGCCATTAAAGACCCTGAAACAGAGACAGCCGGTGTCGGCTGGATGCTGGCAGAAAACTGGTGGCCTTACCAGCGGCCCACCTTCATCACGCCGCCGTTTGCCGGGTACGTCTCGGGGCATTCTACCTTTTCACGGGCCGCCGCCGAGGTGCTCACCCGGCTGACCGGCGACCCCTACTTCCCCGGTGGTCTCGGCGAGTTCGTAGCGCCCAAGAATGAATTCCTCGTTTTTGAGGAGGGCCCCAGCGTTGACGTGGTGCTCCAGTGGGCCACCTACCGGGACGCCGCCGACCAGTGCAGCCTCTCCCGCATCTGGGGCGGCATCCACCCCCCCGGCGATGACATTCCGGGCCGTCACCTCGGTGCCCTCATCGGCCCCGAAGCGTTCGCTCGGGCGGAAAGCCACTTTTCGGGCATGGTCACCGCCACAGAGCCGTCTTTCACACTACCACACCCTGATCTCGCGCTCTATCCGAACCCGGTCTCGGCCGGGCAAGACGTTGTGCTTGAAAGCAGCCGGGGAGGCGAAGCGGTGATCTTCGATCTACTCGGACGGCGCATCCAGACGCTTCAGCTTGACGCTCCCGATCAGGCACACATCGACACGAAGGGGCTGGCGGCAGGCACGTACATCGTTCGTCTCACAACCAGGACCTCAGCCCAATCCACCCTCTTCCAGGTCATCTCAGGAGAACCCAGATGATACGCTGTGTTACTCACTGCGTAGGTACGTTCTGCGCAGGCGCGCTGTTGGTTATCATGGGGCTGCGGCTCGTCCAGGCGCAGCCCTTCGAGCTACGCACCTTCAGCACGGGGTTTGGCAGTCTGGCTGGCTCGAATGGCGTGGCGGTGGCTGATTACAACCGGGACGGGCATCTCGACGTGTATTTCGTCGTGCCCGCCTCGTATGATGCAGGGAACACACAGACATGGAACCGGCTGTTTGCCGGGCTGGGCAACGGTCGGTTCATGGACCAGACCCGGCAGGCCCGTGTGGCAGGAGAGGACGTCGGGACCTTATCGAATCCAGGTGGGATGGGCAACAAGCTGGGGGCCTCGTGGGGTGATTACGACAACGATGGCTGGCCCGACCTCTACCTCACCCATGCAGGCCCCAACCAGCTCTTCCACAACAACGGCGACGGCACCTTCACCGATGTCACGACCCAGGCCGGTGTGGCGGGCGGTGCCACCCAGATCAGCAGCAGTGCTCTCTGGTTCGATTACGACAACGACGGCGACCTCGACCTCTACGTGAGCAACTGGGCGGACCATACCGAAACCGAGCGGGACAAATCCAACTGGCTCTACGAGAACCTTGGCGATGGCGTCTTTCAGAATGTCTCCGACGCCAGCGGCCTAGCCGACGGGGGCATCACCTGGACCACCGTGGCGCTCGATGTCAACAACGATGGCCTGCTCGACCTCTACCTCGCCAACGACTTCGGCTTCAACAAGCTCTACGTCAACAACGGCAACAAGACCTTCCACGAAGCCACCGCTGCCTTCGGCCTGGAAGACCGGTTTCACGGTATGGGCCTCGCCGTGGCCGACTGCGACGACAACGGCTTCTTGGACCTCTACCTCACCAACATCAGTGACCCGGGCTTCCCGGATGAGATCAACCCACTCTTCCTCAACACCGGAGCCGACGTTTTTACGCAGGGTGCGACCGAGGCAGGCGTGGCGGTGGCGGGCTGGGGATGGGGCACCGAGTTCTTCGACCTCGAAAACGATGGCGACGAAGACCTGTTCGTGGTGACGGGCAACTTCGAATCGAACTACCCGAACGTGCTTTTTCGCAGTGGATCGGAAACCGGCCATTTTGAATTCGAGGACATTACAAGCGAGATGGGCCTCGCCGATCTCGACCCCGCACGCGGGCTGGCTGTCTTTGATTATGATGAGGACGGCAAGCTCGACTTGCTGATCTCCAACCTCTTCCGGTCACCGTACCTGTACCAGAATCGGCTGGACGTGGGATCGTGGTTGCGCGTGAAGTTGGAAGGGACGTTGTCTAATAGGGACGGCTTCGGCGCGGTGGTGGAGGTCGAATATGCAGAACGCACACACAAGAAATATCACCACGGTGCTCAGTACCTGGGCCAGAACATCCTGCCTGTTCACTTCGGCCTGGGCGAGGCGCAGGCGGTAGAGCGCATCGTCGTCCGCTGGCCGAGCGGGCACGAGGATGTGGTGGGGCCAGTAGCAGCAAACCAGCAGATCCTGATCCGGGAAACGGAAGGGCTCGTAGGTGGACAATCGACGTCGATGGAGGAACCGGCGGTACCGGGCACACTGGGCCGGGTGAGCGCCTACCCCAACCCGTTCACGGACGAGACGCAGATCCACTTCGATCTTGAAAGACCAGGCGATGTGGAGGTCCACATTGTCAATGTAGTGGGGCAGACGGTGCAGATCCTTCGGCAGTTTTTCGGCTCCACAGGAGGACAGGTCATTCGGTGGAACGCCGCAAATCAGAAAGCTCCTCTTGGAGCCGGGCCGTACTTCTACCGGATACGGGTCAATGGCACAGTGGCCGGCACAGGCATTCTGTTACATGTTAAATAGACGAATCTAATCTATGTATCCATCTTCGCAGAAGACAATGCGATACGCTTTTGCTTTGCTACTACAGCACCTGACAACAAAGGAAGAGTTGTCATCCCGAGCTTGCCGAGGGATCTCCCGCAAGTTTGCACCTTGCTCGGGGAGATCTCTCCACTCCGGTCGAGATGACAAGCTGTTTTTTGTCGGGTACTGTGCTTTCCTTCTGGCGATGTTCGCCCTAATCAGCGCGCCTGTGCCCGTTCTGGCCCAGAAACTGCCCGACTTTCACCTCAACGACCGCGAATATTTCGAGCGGGGCGGGGTGAACGTGATGGCGTTCCAGGACATCTACCCAGAGGGGCACCAGAGCGGCGTGAGTGTCATCCAGCACGGCGTCCGCCTCGCCACGGGTGGCGACCTGCGCCTGGAGCCCACGCCCGGTCAGTGGCAGCCCGTCCCCAAACAGGGCGAGCGGACCGTTGATCAGGAGGCCGATGAGATTACGACGCGGCTGTCCTATCCCGATCCGGACAAGGACCGCAAAGGCTTCAACCCCATTGTTTACCCTGATCTCGACCTTGCCTACACTGTACGCGTGCAGGCCGCTGGTGAGGCCGTCCGTGTCATTGTAGATCTGGACGAGCCGTTGCCCGCCGCGTGGGTGGGCAAGGTGGGTTTCAACATGGAGCTTTTTCCAGCAGCACTCTTCGGCAAAAGCTGGTACCTGGATGATCACTTCGGCCTCTTTCCGCGCCAGCCGAACGGCCCCGTCGAATACGATGCCGAAGGCGAGATACAGCCGATACCCATGGCGACAGGACAGCGCATGACGGTGGCTCCAGAGAACGATATGCTCCGTCTCCATATTGAAAGTCTCACAGGTGATTTGTACCTCTACGACGGGCGTAACAAGCACAACAACGGCTGGTTCGTGGTGCGGTCGCTCGTGCCGGGCGATGTGACGAAAGGAGCTATCGAATGGATTGTGCGTCCGCATGCGCTGCCTGACTGGCGATATGGCCCTGTAGTGCAGGTTTCTCAGGTCGGCTATCATCCTGATCAGAAGAAAGTGGCGGTTATCGAACTCGATGCACGGGATGCGGGAGACGGGACTATCCGCCTGCTGCGGCTCTCCCCAGAGGGCGAGCATGAAGAAGTGCTCTCCCGCACCCCGACGCCGTGGGCAGGCACCTTCCTCCGTTACGACTATCGCCATTTCGATTTCAGCGAGGTGACCACGCCGGGGATGTACGTAATCGAATACCGGGGCACCCGCACCGAGCCGTTTCAGATTTCCTCAGATGTCTTCGAGCGCGACGCCTGGCAACCAACAGTTGACTATTTCCTGCCCGTGCAAATGTGCCACATGCGCGTGGAGCAGCAGTATCGCGTATGGCACGGCCTCTGCCACGAGGACGACGCCCTCATGGCTCCCGTCGATACCAACCACTTCGACGGCTACCGGCAGGGGCCAGCGACGATGACGCCGTTCGCGCCGGGCGAGCATGTGCCCGGCCTCAACGTGGGCGGCTGGCACGACGCAGGCGACGACGACCTTCGCATCGAGAGCCAGGCCGACGAAGTTCATGTGCTCGCTTCGATGTACGAACTGTTCGACCTGGACTATGATAACACGCGCATCGATCAAGGCGAAAAGCTCGTGCAGATTCACCAGCCTGACGGCCAACCGGACTTGTTGCAGCAGGTGGAGCACGGCATCCTGTCCATCCTCGGCGGGTATCGCAGCCTGGGCCGCCTTTACCGGGGCATCATCGTCCCGACGAACCAGCAATACGTGCTCTTGGGCGACTGGGCCAACCAGACCGACAACCGCATCTACGATCCCACCGACCCGCAAGCCGCCGTGAAAGACGACCGCATGGTTTTCACCGAGCAGCATGCGGGGCACGAGTACAAAGGCATCGTCGCCCTCGCCATCGCCGGGCGGGTGCTACGCGACTACAATCCAGAGTTAGCCGAAGAAAGCACGGCGGCGGCAGAAGCCCTCTGGCTCCACGAGCGCGATGCGGAGCGTGGCTTCAATGATCGCATCGCAGCGGCGGTGGAACTGTTGTTGACGACGCAGAAACCCATCTACCGCCAGGCTCTGCTCGATGCGCAGGAGCAGATCGTTGAGCGCATCGGTGCGGTGGGCTGGACGCTGGGGCGGGCCCTGCCGCTGATGCAGGATGCCACCTTTGAGGAAGCCGTTCGTGCAGCCGTGACGACGCATTTTGCCACCGTGCAGGCAGAGCAGGAAAAAAACCCGTATGGTGTGCCCTACGAGCCATACATTTGGGGCGCGGGCTGGGGCATCCAGGAGTTTGGGATGGAGCAGTATTTTCTGCATCGTGGCTTCCCAGAAATCGTCAGCGCCGACTATTTTCTCAACGCGCTCAACTTCGTCCTCGGTGTGCATCCGGGCAGCAACACGGCCTCGTTTGCCTCTGGCGTCGGGGCCAACTCGATTACGACGGGCTACGGCTTCAACCGAGCCGACTGGTCGTACATCCCCGGCGGTGTCGTCTCGGGTACCGCACTCATCCGCCCGGATTTTCCAGAATTGAAAGATTTTCCCTACTTGTGGCAGCAGGCCGAATACGTGATGGGCGGCGGTGCCACGCACTACATGTTCCTCGTCCTCGCGGCAGACGCCGTGCTGAATCCCTAATCAACCTTGCGCGCCATGCCTCCTTCCGCCCCTGCTGCCCAAACGCCTGACCGCATCCGCAAACCGCCTACCGGGCTGGCGATGCTCCTGCTTGTCGGTCCCTCCATCGTCTGGTGCGCCGAATACATTGGCTCCGGCGAGGTGATCCTGGCGACGCGGACGGGAGCTGTGCTGGGTACGTCGGTGATCTGGGCCATCGTCGCAGGCATCTTTCTGAAATACTGGATCGGAATGAGCGGCGCGCGCTACACCGTCTGCACCGGCGAGGGCATGATCGACATGTTCGCCCGGATCCCTGGCCCCACAAACTGGGTCGTGTGGATTGTGCTGGTGGCCCAACTCATCAGTGCAGCCATTTCTATTGGCTCGATCGCCTCGGCAGCATCGATCTTCGTCCACCAAATCGTGCCCATCCAGCCATATCTTGCAGGCTGGATCCTGACGATCCTGGCGGTGGCGGTGGTGTGGTCCGGCACGTTCGACCGGCTCAAGATCGTGATGACGATTCTGGTGGCGGTGACAGTGTTGGGCGTGCTCTATGTGGCTGTGCAGGTGTCGCCCGGTGCAGCAGTGTTCTTCCAGGGACTCGTGCCGCAGGCTCCTGAGGTGCCCGCGTGGGCCGTGGCGCAGGGAGCCAGAGACAACCCGTGGCGCGAGATTCTGCCGCTGCTGGGGTGGGGAGCCGGAGGGTTTGCCAGTCAGGTCTGGTACACCTACTGGGTCCTCGGTGCCGGCTATGGAGCCGCCGCCGGGCGTGACTATGGGCAGCCTGCCGACACGGGTTTTCTGAAAAACCTATCCCGCGATGATGCCCACCGCATCAAGGGCTGGTGCCGCGTGGTGTACACCGATGCTACCCTCGCTATGGTCATCGGCACGACCGTCACGCTGGGCTTCCTCCTAGCGGGCGTAGGTGTGCTGGGGGCCGCTGAGCGGCTCCCGGAAGGTTCGGATGTAGCCATCGTCCTCTCGGAGATTTTCTCCACACGCTGGGGCACCGTAGGCGGCTTCCTGTTCATCCTGGGCGGCGCGACGGCGCTGTTCTCGACGCAAATCGGCCAACTCGCAGGCTGGCCCCGCCTGCTCGCCGACACCTTCCGCCTGTGCTTTCCCGCTTTTAATCGGCGTTGGGCCTGGAAAACGCAGTTCCGCCTGTTCCTCGGTTTCTTCCTCCTGACGAATATGGTTATCGTCTACACGCTGGGCCTGCAACCCGTCTTTCTCGTCAAAATGGGCGCGGTCCTGGATGGCCTGTTGCTCACGCCATTGCAGGCCATCTGGGTCGGGATCGGGCTGTACGTGGTGCTGCCCCGGCTTATTAGCAAAGAGACCTGGGCCATCGTCCGACCCCACTGGA
>DATGCC010000853.1:0-2738 GCA_035312345.1 Rhodothermales bacterium | reverse complement strand
TCGCCGTGGAACATGATGTAGCAGGGGTGGAGCAAAGGGAGATGGTAGTGCAGGTAGACCCCGTGAGTATCAATGGCAAGGTGCAGGGTCGATTTACCTTGCCAAAGGGGCGGCATGGCGCGGCGATGCTGGCGGTGCGCAGCAGCGTATGGGGCGTGTATGAGGATGCGGGGGTCTCCTCGCTGCTACGGCGCTGGAACACCGTCGATCCGTTGCTGGCTTCCTATTGGGTAGGCGATCCCGTCACCTCAGCGTCGCTCGATCATCACTCGCGCCAACCTGCTGTGGCTTTTTCCGATGTTCATGCTTCGACCCGGCTGCATCTCAGCCCGTTTCGTGTACTTCATGCTTCGGTCTACCGAGCACGCAACGGGCTCAGTTCAGATCTGGCAGCCGTCAACCCAGGCTCGGGGGAGGATGCAGACCAACTGCTGCTTACGCGGGACGAATACGACTGGGCTAACTGGGCGGGGCAGGTGCAGCACCACTGGCTCTTCGGTGCGCGGTCAATGGGAACGGTACAGGTGCAGGCGAGCCGCCATGCCTCTCATTATCTCTATAGTTCTACCCGGCTTTACGTAGAAGACCTGTCGACCCCGGAAGCGGTACAGCAAGCCGCAGCAGGAGCCTGGCCTACCTTCTCTGACAACGGATATGGAGAGCGCAACAGGATCCAAGAGGTTGCTGCCAAAGCATCGGTGCGGCACAGCCTGTCGGCGCAACAGCATGTGGAAGCGGGTGTTGCGGTGGCGCATACGGATACCCGGTTTTGGTGGGGCAACCAGTACATTGCCCCCTTTCGCCATGCCACAAAAGTGTGGGACCTGACCAGTTACGTCAAGAGTGAATGGGCCATCAGCCCCCAAACCACCTGGGAGCCTGGTCTCCGGCTGACGTATCTGCCGGTGCGCAATATGGTGTATGCCGAGCCTCGCTTTGCAGTTCGATATGATCGAGCGGGGAGTGCCGTCGGCCCGTATGCCTTGCGGGTTGCGGGCGGTCTGTACCGGCAGTTCACCAACCAGTTTGAAATCAGCAGCTCGGGCGCGTCAGCCGTGGTGCCATCGTTGTTGTTCTGGCTGCCCATTGATGCCTCCGTGGCTCCTCCACGCGCCTACCATCTGGCTGCGGAGGCCCTGTTCGCTCCTGGCTCGGCCTGGACGATCAATCTGGAGGGCTATTTAAAATGGCAACCGCGCCTGCTCACGCTCGATTATGCCGCGTTGCTGGAAACACATCCCGCTATGCAGCCCGCTCCGGATCCCGTTGCGCTCATGCAATCCGACTTCGTCAGTGCCACACGGGGGCGGGCCTATGGAGGGAGCGTCCGGGTGCAGCGTTCCAGCGAATGGGTGACAACCACCTTCAATTACAGCTACAGCCACGCCGTTCAGCAATTCCCCTCCCGCTTTGATGGACGCTACGAGCCGGTGCCGTGGAACGACCCGCATCGGCTTTCGGTGGATACCCGTCTGCAACTCACTTCACGATTTGCCGCCGACTTTGCCGGACGGAGCAGTTGGGGCCGCCGCTGGGCACTGCGCCGGGCCTACTACAACTACCTCGCCCTGCGTGCCGAGCCAACCACGCTGGACGACTTCGACCTGCACCAACCAAGTGAGCAGAAGCTGGAGTCCTATCTCCGCCTCGACGCGGGCCTCACCTACGAGCAGCATTGGGGCCGGGCTGGTGTGCAGGTACGGGCCTTCGTCTCGAACCTGCTGGACCGTCGTAATACCTATGACTGGAGTATCGAACGAGGTGAGGCGGGCGAGGCCATTGTGCCCCGGCTCCTGCCCGGACGCCATGCAGGATTATCATTCCGTTTTAATTATTGAAGGTGGTAGATAGGGCGAAATAAAGCCAAAAGATTTCTACATTAGACCTGACCATACGGCATTCTTTCTTATTGAGCCTGAGGTATCGCGATGTTTGCCAATAGCTTTTCCCAAGATTCTAAGCTTCTGGCAATCAGGACCTGCTTGTTGTTTCTGGTGCTTGTGTTTCTGGCAGCCTGCGACGCAGCCGAACCCGTCGAGGAAGAACCGCCGCCTATCGTTCCTGTTACGGAGCGGTCCTATACCAAGTCCATTACGCGGTCTTTCAACAGCCCGTTTGAGGAGTCGCTTATTGCGGCAGCCGAAGCGGTCTATCCACCTCGCGAAAGCGTAGTCGCGGTGGTGCCTGAGTGGGCTAATTATGAAATACCGCAGACAGACTACTGGTGGTGGTGGCATTTCGATAGCGTGCTGGTACCGTATGCCATCACGCATGAAGCAGTAGATTATTACAGCGGGCTCATTGATGCCTTGAAGGCTGGCGAGACGCATCAGTTTATCATCACCGCCGACTTGGTATATGAAGCTCAGGTTTCCTTTGAGTTTTCCTACTCGGTCGAAGGCACCGAGGATTACCTGTTGGAAAAGCCAGTGGTATTCAAGCGGGTTTATGTCGTTTCAATGGAGCTGGAATGGGATCAATACTGTGGGATACTGTGTGGGATGAGCGTTCGAGGCGAGCGGGTAGTCGTATTCGATGAGAATGGTACGTTGATCAACGTCTTTTTTGATCGGCAGCATCCCGTAACAGCGATTTAATTGAGGGGTGGTCATAAATGCTAAACGGCTTTAATATAAGCTTTTAGCCCCCGACGCAACGACAGCCCTTGCTCGTGGCGATGCCAGAGCACCAACTGATAAACCAGCACCGCTCCGAGCGCATAGCGCTGCGTCGCCCGA
>DATGCC010000852.1:0-2890 GCA_035312345.1 Rhodothermales bacterium | reverse complement strand
CCGACCTCAAGCAACTCACCTCGGACTATGTGGACAACGTGCTCGGCTCCGAAGAGGTGCGCCAGAAAATCGTCGCCTTCACCATCCAGAAGCTCGAAGAGCACACCAGCGAGAGTATCGGCGGGCTGGCGATCCGGGCCTACCGCTTCCTCAACGAGGAGGACTTCCAGCGCCGTATCGATGAAGCCGTACGCGACCTGCCTACCTCACTCGACTCCGCACTCGACCACATGGATGTGCTGCTCGACAGCCTCCCGGCCAAACTCGCCGAGCGCTCCGATGAGATCGAAGAATGGGCCACGAAAATTGTGCTCGGCTTCGTAGAAAACCTGGATGTCTACAGTATGATCATCGGCAATATGCGGCAGTACGATGAACAGAAACTGGAGACGCTGCTGAAGAACACCTCGAACGAGCAACTCAACTATATCAAATACCTGGGCGGCGTGCTCGGCTTCTTCGGCGGACTGGTGATCTGGAGACCCCTGCTCGCCCTTGCCGTCTTCGGCACCCTCGGCCTTGCCCTCTATGGCCTGGATGTGGCGCTGTTACGAACCTGGGGAGTCAAAAAGAGAGAGGGAGAAAGGGAGATGCTTTGATCCCACCCTTGCTCCCTCTCTGTCCCACTCTTTTTCTTAAACCTACGCAGCCTGCCGATATTCCATCGCGCCGGTGCTCTCGATGGCTTCGGCATACTGATCTTTCCAGGACGCCAGCGCTTCTTCGGACATACTATCGACCAGCTCTTCGATGCGGCCCATAGATTCCTGGATGCCTTCGATGTGCATCCCGTATTCTTTCTTGTCTTCGGGCAGCCACATGCCAATGACGGCCAACTGGTTTTTCACCACATCGCCCAGCATCTCACGGATCTCGTGGATCGCCTGCGCCCGCACCCGCCGCTGACGGCTGCGCACGACCCAGAAAATAATCCCGTGCAACACGCTGACAACCAGTGCTGTAATAGCGGCGATTTTCCACACGTCACCGCTCGCCGGTGAGACGATCATATAGGCGACCCACACAACCAGCAACCCGGCTCCGCTAAGCCACAACTCAATGTTGCGCAGAAAGTGTTTGACAAACTTTTTCATGGCTTCGTTTACTCCCTTTTTGATGAACTACACCTCAGAGAGCTTATCGACTATATGCGAAGCCACTTAACCTTTGCACCCAGCCTACCCGACCGGGACGGCCTCTTCTTCAGCCTGTCTACGCGACGGCGTAGGCAACTTGGCCCGTAGCGCCGCCGGGAGCGCTTTGGCCGCACGCGTCGGGGAAGGTGCGGCGACCGCAACCTGCACTTCCGGCTCGTCCTCGCGGAAGTTGAGCAGCACTTCCATCACCCCATCACGGGTGGTTTCCTCCATGATTTGCTGGCGCAGCGTGCTGGCGTTGCGGAAGCCCTTGAAGTAGCCGCCGTACATCCGGCGCATTTCGAGTACGCCTTTGCGCTCACCCAGCCACTCGCACTTGAGCGTCAGGTGCTCAGCGACGACGGAGAGCCGCTCGGGCCACGACGGCGGCGGCGGCACTTCGCCCGTCGCCAGATAGGTTTTGGCGTCGCGAAAGATCCACGGGTTGCCAATGGCTCCACGCCCGATCATTACGCCGTCCACGCCGGTCTCGTCGAACATGGCTTTGATCTTATCAGGCGAATCCGCGTCGCCATTGCCGATGAGCGGGATGTGCTTTATCCCTTCGTCCTTGATGCGGCGGAGCCAGGGCCAGCGGGCCTCGCCCTTGTACATCTGTGCCCGCGTCCGTGCATGGACGGCCAGCGCCTGCACCCCGATGGCTTCGAGCATGTGCGCTACTTCCAGGATGCGGATCGAGTCGTCATTCCAGCCCAGCCGCGTCTTGACCGTCACGGGCCGCGTAGCCGATTCAATGACCGCTTGCGTGATGGCTTCCATCTTCGGCAGGTTGCGCAGGATACCCGCGCCGCCGTCTTTGCAAACCACCTTTTTGACCGGGCAGCCGAAGTTGATGTCGATCAGATCTGGACCAACCGCATCGACGATCTGTGCCGCTTCACGCACCTGCTCCACCTCACCGCCAAAGATTTGAATCCCGACAGGCCGCTCCTCATCGTAGATGTCGAGCTTCATCGTCGAGTTGTCGGCGTCGTGGATCAGGCCACCGGACGAGATGAACTCGGTGTAGAGCATATCGGCTCCGTACCGCTTGCACAGGATGCGAAACGGCGGATCGCTCACGTCCTCCATGGGCGCGAGAAAGAGCGGGCGGTCGCCAAGATTAATGGGGCCAATGTTCATGCGGAAATACAGCGTCAGCTTCAAAAATGAGGCGATTCCAACGAGCAGGCTGGCAAGGCTGTTCCTCTGCCAGGTTTGTGAGAAAGACAGGCTGTGATGCATAAATCACCAACGCATTACAGCAAAATAGCAGGACAATGCATAACCTTTTCGGAGATGTACGTAGACACAACCCGGCCCCGTGCCTTCATTCTCCCCCCGACCACAGACCGAACCGCTGTTATGTCCAAGAAAACGACGACGCTTCTTTCGACGGCCCTCATCGGCCTGATGACCCTGCTCCTGGCCGGGTGTAGCAACAACCTCTTCGACCGCATCGGCAATTTCTGGTCGTACGGTTGCTGCGGAGCCATCATCATCATACTCGACATCCTGGCGCTGATCGAAGTAGCCGGAAGTTCTCGCAGCATTGGCGACAAGGTGCTCTGGTCGCTGCTCATCATCTTCGCGCCCGTGCTCGGCTGCATCATCTACTACCTCTTCGGGCGATCTTGATGGGCTCGTTTCCTTAGCAACCCGTCTACCTTCAAGCAGGCATCCGCATGGGATGCCTGTTTTTTTATGGCTCCTTGTTATCACTTTCTCCTCAGATTGCTGCGTCGATAGATGAA
>DATGCC010000851.1:0-11168 GCA_035312345.1 Rhodothermales bacterium | reverse complement strand
ATGAGATACCGGTGATGGACAAAAAGCTATGGCGCTTCTTCCGGCTGCGACCCGCCAACTTCCCACCGCTCCGTATTGCGCAGGCCGTGGCCATGCTGCAACCCGGCGGACTCCTGCACCGTGACCCGATTGGCACACTCGTCCAGGCCCTTGCAGATGAGGATCCAGTGGCAGCTTTACGAATTGTGCTCCAGGCGACGCCAGGCCCGTTCTGGGAAACCCACATCCGGCTCGAAAAAGCGACCAAACCGCGCAATCCAGCTATTGGCACCTCGCGGCTCAATGCACTCATCGCCAACGCGGTGGTACCGGTGTTGCTGCTCTACGCCGAGCAAAGCAGCGACCCGGTGCTCGAACAAGCGCTCTTCGAGGTACTACGCCAGTTGCCGCCCGAACACGACGCCATCACACGCCGCTTTGAGGACTTGGATTTCAAGATCCGGGATGCGTTTATGGCGCAGGGGCTGCATCAACTCTACCGCACACGCTGCCGCGAGGCGCGATGCCTTACCTGCGCTATCGGGCGCTGTGTGCTGGATCCTGGCTCAGAATAGGGCCGAGGCTTTGCCACTGGAGGAATGGTGGGTTATCTTGGTTAGGGATTCACCGGATTTCCCATGCAAACCTGTAGACCCACCCCGCCTCCCAAAGCGCGGCACTCCTCCGAGGAGGGGGCTTTTAAAGTAGCGCGTTGCAACTTCTCCATCGCAATCCCGAAATCGACCCTCGAAAATCCCCTTCCGTGCTCATTCGCCTCGTCCGCATGACGTTCCACCCCGACACGCTCGACGATTTCCTGGAGATCTTCGACGCCTCGGCTCCGCAAATCCGCGCCTTTCCCGGTTGCCACCACCTCGAACTCTGGCAGGACGACCGCTATCGCAACATCCTCACCACCTACAGCCACTGGTCCGACGCCGACGCCCTGAACCGCTATCGTCATAGTGATCTTTTCAAGCAAACCTGGGCAAAGACCAAACCGCTCTTTGCCGCCTCGCCGCGAGCGTGGAGCCAGCAGGTGCTACGAACCGTAGAGGAGGAGCAGTAAGCGAATCTCGCCTCGGCTGCATTTCACTTGATACCACCAAAAGCAGCGAAATTGCTGTTCTTGTGCAAGATCTCCACCTCTCGAAAGCCCACGGCACGCATCAAGTCAATCTGATACATAAGGGGCCGGGGCGTATCTTCCTGCTCAAGGTAGGCGAAGACCTGATCCCGGTATGCGGCATCTCGAAGCTGTGTAAGGTAGGTTCCGTAGCGCTGCCACAGGAGGGCCTGTACGGCTGCGACCGAGTGCGTGACCAGGTCGGATATCCAGAAGGAGCCGCCTGGTTTGAGTGCTTTGTAGAACTTCGCAAATACATGCTCCCATTCGACGTCGCTGCGCAGGTGGTGCAGGGTGGCTGCCGTCACAATGACATCGTAGTGCTCCTTTGCAAGCTCCACTTCGCGGATATCTGCCTGGATTGCCACAACCTTCTCCTGTGCTACGGAGCCGACACGACTGACGGCTCGGTCGAGCATCGGCTGGCTCAGGTCTATGAGATCAACGTTCAGATCGGGTAAGACCTCCAGCAGCTTCAGCGTATAATTCCCGGCCCCACACCCGACATCAAGCGCGTGCGTGGCATCGGGGTTCGTCGCCGCCGCAGCCTGGGTGATGAGATCCATCACCAGCGGCGCATCAATCGTGGCACTCTGACCTGTTTGCAGGTTGGAAAAGCGATCAACATCGTTGTCAAAGCGGTGCCGTATTTTCTCAACGGTGGACTTCATGAACTCCTGCCTCGCTTTGTTTTTTCATCCCGCTCTTTATTGGGCATCGGAGCAGCATCTGAATCCGGTTGAATAATCGTGATAGGAGCGTCCATGCGCCGTTGTGCGATACAGGCACCCCGCTCCATTGATCTTGGCGTCCACATAAAAGCCACCTCGGAACGTCCCATCTGCATCGGCTACCCACTCATGCAGGTTGCCATGCAAATCATAGATTCCTTCTACCGACATACAGACTGGATGCTTGCCCGTCACATTCAGCGTGTTGGGGAGTTGGTTGATGCGAGCATCGTTCATTTGTCCCAAAGACCAATCAGCATCGTCTCCAAATAGTTCAATGATGGGGTGTACTTCTCGCCCCTCATTACAGGCTGAAGGCCTATAGCTATTGCCGTAGGGGTAGGTCATCTCACCGGGTCCCTGGCACGCACGAAGCCACTCGGCGCTCGTACACAGGCGCTTACCAGCAGCTTGACAGGTCGCTTCGGCCACTTCGCCGCTGATGTACCCCTGAGGCATCACCCCCGGAGCGGTCTGAGCTACGCCGCCATCAGGCACGCTATAGGGCGACTGGTTTTTGAGGCTCGCTTCCCAGCGATCTATGCAGAAACCATTGATGTACGCCATGCCAGATAAACAGGAACCAGCGTCGGTATCCCTTGTGGTTGAGCAATCCGCTGTAAAGACGAAGCCGTCCATCTTGGGGACAGGCCCCGTGGGTACGCCATCTCCGTGAAGCAGGTGGGTAGAAAAATCATCCTGGCTCTGTTCGAGCAAAAGAAAAGAGCCGTCTTCCCCGACATGGCACAGCGCTATTTGGTCTCCTTTCTGGGCCTGATTGTCCTCATCCCTGGTGCTGAGCCGGACCGTATCGCAGCCCGCAAGCAACAGGGTAAAGAGACAACACCAGATCGCAACAGGATGAAGCTGCCTCGTGCTGCTGTTTTCAAAGGTTGTAATGCCATGCGATGGGAGGGCATTGGGGGCAACGTGGGGTCGTAGCTGAGTGTACTTGCACATACCATGCAGTGTGTTCGCATGCCAAACAGGTGGACAAGGATAAGGACTAGAAATTGCACAATGCAAGCACGTCCATTCCAAATGCCCGCGCAAAAGCGAACGAATAAGCCTGTTGGCACTGGGCTGCGGACACGTTTCTCCGCCATGCACAGCAGCGACAACAATGCCGCCTGCGATAATGCCGATGATGAAGCAATGCTAAGGCCGTCAAGTGAGTGGTCAAGGTACCCAGAGTCACACTGCAGAGGGATGCCGCTTCTATTAGGGAATGCTGAACTATGTGTACCAGGTTGATGGATCTACTTCGCAACGGGAAGCATGTTGAAAATGTATCCCAATTAAATACTGTGCAAAGTGAAACAAATGAAATTAAGCTCGTATCCGATGTTTCGCTTTGCACAGTTGACTGCCTATAACGTCCCATGAAGCTGCTCACGCGCCCGGAAGAGTTTGTCATGCTGGCAATCTGGAAGTTGCAGGAGGATGCGTATAGTCTGCCGATTCGGAAGCAGGTCTCGGCTATCACGGGGTATTCCTGGTCGCTGAGTTCGATTTATACGCCGCTCAATCGAGTGACGAAGAAGCACTTGGTGACCTCCTATTTGACGGACCCGATACGCAAACGTGGAGGCCGTCCTAAACGGATCTATCAGTTGACGCCAAAGGGACAGCAGGCGCTGCTGCATATTCGGACGGTTGAGGAGGCCATGTGGTCAGGAATCAAAGGACTGGGGCTGGCCCCGGAGGGATGATGCCTATGGATGAGCAGACCTACTACGATCCGCCCCGTCTGGCTGCCTGGCTGCTAGGTTGGCTCCTGAAGGATCAATGGGACACACCGCTTGGCGACTACGAAGAATACTTCAATGAGCTTGCCGCCGAACAGGGGGAACGGCGGGCTCGGTGGTGGTATCGTGGGCAGGTACTGCGCCTGCTGCCGGATCAACTTCTTGAAAAAACCTATTGGGGAACGCTCATGCTCAAAAGCTACTTTTTGCTTGGCCTTCGTACGCTGCGGAAGAACAAAGTAGCTTCTATCATCAACATGGTAGGGCTGTCGGCCGCTGTCGGCATTGCCATCGTGATCTTCCTGTTCACGCAAGAGATCAACACCTTTGAGGATTTCCACGAAAACGGAGACCGCGTTTACCTGATTGGCCATACGGTCGAGGAAGAGGACACTACGTCCCGATGGGGAACGTCGCCCGTCCCGTTAGGGCCAGCGCTGGCAGTTGATTTCCCCCAGATTGAGCGGGCCGTCCGGTATGCAGAGCAAGGTGTTTTAGTGCAGTCTGGCGATGACACCTTTCGGGAAACGCTCGCTTTTGCCGATGCCGGTTTCTTTGACATGCTCACCTTCCCCCTGGCACAGGGAAGTGAGGCAGCCCTTGCCGAGCCGAACGGCGTGATTATCAGCGACGATATGGCTGTGAAGTATTTTCGGGGGGAGGATCCGCTAGGCCAGGAGATCGTGATCACGTATGAAAATGGGACGGTTGAGTCCCTTGTTGTTCGCGGTGTCGCTGAACCGTTCCCGACCAAAACGAGCTTGACGTTTGATTTTCTGGTTGGATACGGAAAAAGGCTTACGGCCGGTGAAACGAGCCTGGAGGACTGGGCTGCGTTCACGGATGGGACCTTCATTCAACTCAAGAACGCCAAAGACCAGGCCATCGTCGCTCAGCAGATGGACCGGTATGTAGCCGTACAAAATGCGGCCAATGCATCGTGGCAAGTGCATTCCTATTTCCTCGACAATATTCAGCACCCCGATATGTTTTCAGCGTGGGGTACGCATGACCGTCTGTTGAATGCACCGCCTATCTGGGAATCTATGGGGGTTGGGTTGATTGGCCTGTTGGTGTTGCTGATTGCATGCTTCAACTACATCACCATTTCGCTCGGCGCTGCGGCCCGGAGGCTCAAGGAGATTGGTATACGCAAGACAGCAGGTGCGGAGAAACGACAACTCGTAGGGCAGTTTTTGACGGAGAACCTCATCCTGTGCATGTTAGCCTTGCTAGGTGGGCTGGTCATTGCCCGGTTCCTGGTGTTGCCTTTCATCTATAACCTCACGTCGATGCCGCTCAGACTTGATCTGTTCGGTAACCCGGGGCTCTGGGGTTTCCTGGTCGGCTTGCTCGCTTTTATCGGATTGGTTTCGGGGGCCTATCCGGCCTTTTACATCTCCTCGTTTCAGCCAGCCGAGATTCTGCGTGGGAAGCTCAAACTCGCTGAGAAGAAAGGACTCACCAGAACCCTGACCACCGTGCAGTTCGTGCTGAGCATTATGACCATCAGCATCTCTGTCTTCCTGGTCTCCCTGGATGACACCTTGACGAGTGGCGATTGGGGCTATACCGAAGAACAGACCATCGTGATCCCCGTGATCAGTACGGAGCAGTATACCCGAATGCAGGGTGAGGCTGCCCAACTTTCGCAGGTTGCGCAAGTCGCAGGAGCGGCCCATCACGTAGGAGCCACGCGCAACGTGATTACCGTGGAGGCAGATGGGGCCGAAGTACAAACGCTTTATTACGGTGTTGGGCCGACCTATTTGTCCACCATGGGCATGCAGGTCGTCGCAGGTCGTGCCTTCGGGACCGCTGGTACAGCCGATGGCCCAGCGTCCATCGTTGTCAATCAGACGTTTGTTGCGGAGCAGGAGTGGGCGACTCCGCTAGGAAAACAGGTGCGCCTGGAGGATCAACTGTTCACGGTCGTGGGGGTAGTCGAAGATTTCATGGTGTACCCGCTCGAAGGGGACGCGATTCCGGTTGTTTTTGGATTGGCTGCCGATGACCATTTCGGCTATATGGCTGTGCGTTTGCATGACGAGGCATTCGAGCCCGTCATTGCTTCGCTGCGAACGATCTGGAAGCAGCATTATCCGGCATTGTCGTTCGAATACTATCGGCAGAGCGAGGTTTTTCAAGAGTATGATTTGATCCTCAACCTCACCTTACAATTCACTCGCTATCTGGGCTTGTTTGCCTTGTTGATTTCCTGCATGGGGCTCTTCGGCATGGCATCGCAGCGGGCGGCGCAGCGCATCAAGGAGGTTGGCATTCGCAAGGCGATGGGAGCGTCTGCAACGCAGGTGGTATTTTTAGTCAATCGGGGCTTCCTGGGCATGCTGGCCATCTCCACCCTCATTGCCACGCCTATCTGCTACCTGGGTTTAAGCGCCGCGCTGAATCTGGCACCTATCGAAATTCCGCTTGATGCCTCGCCCTTTATCCTCTCCAATGCCCTGGTTTTCTTGCTAGCAACTCTTTCCCTGTCGATGCAAACGAAGCGGCTCGTCCAGATAAACCCGGCGGATGTGCTCCGATACGAGTGAGGACGACAAGACCCTTGAGCCTGTTGTTGGCACTTGTGCTATAGATGTCCCCACCTGTGCTGCCGTTACTGCGCGATTAGCTCCAAAGAGTTTCTCTCCGGATCTCGCAAGCTTACAGACTGGCGACCCTCTATTTCTTGGAGTTCACTGAGCATCGTTCCTAAACTGTCAGGCCCTCGACGATAGGTCTGCTCCACATCTTCTAACACAAACCGGAGTTGAATGGTATTGGTGTCTGCTTTGACGCCCGCCAAGTCCTTGAGACACAACAGCAGTTCCATCGCTCCCATAGCGGCCCTGTAAAGCGTTCGATTGGCAAACTCGAACGGGTGGAAAGTCAGGTTAAGCGTGCGCGCATAGAAGTGTTTGGTCTGGTCCATATGCTCAATGAGAATGGTGGTTTTATCAATGCGAGCCATAGGAATAAGCTGAGCTGATGGAGCAGATTCAAGGTACAAGCACTGTGTTGAAAGAGCAGAACGGCGCACTGCTTTGCACGTAAAACGGTTGAGATCAGTTGCCCAAAGCCGAGGGGTGGCGGGGGGATTGAGGCGAACAAGGTTCGCATGTTGTGACCGCTATACACCAGGCGAGCCTGCGCCATCAGATTCGTCTAGCCTGCCAACTATGCCTTCATCGCTTGTCGGTCGGATTAGCCTGGATAGCAACCTCCTGCCTCAAAACGACAGGTCGATGCCTACAATCACTTCGCGGCCCGGACCGGGGAGGCCCAACTGCGGCAGGACCAACTCGTCGGTGGCGTTGTTGATACGGACGAAGAGTTCGGAGGCGATAACGCGGGACCCCGAGCGCACGAGGCGATACCCGAGCCGGGCGTTCAGAATGAGCGCCGTTGGCAACTGCTGGAAGACATCGTCGTCGTCCGGGCTGTAGGCGTGGCCCCGGAGTACCGGCTCCAGCAGCACCGAAAAGCCGCCCGGCGCGTCGTAGTCGAGCCGCACCGTACCGATCCATTCGGGTTTCTCAGCGAGGCGGCGCGTCTCGCCATCAATGAAGGCACGCACATGCGTCCACGTCAGATGTCCATTGACGGATAGTCCTGCCAGCGGGCGAGCCGTGCCAACGATTTCCACGCCGTAGACGCGGCTGCCATCCAGGTTAATGCGCTGACGGCGGGAGCGATCTTCGCCAGGCAGGGTCACTGAGCGTTGATCAATGGTGTCGTACGTACGATTGTAAAAGGTAATGACCTCGCCGCTCAGGGCAGGTCCTGTCATTCCAACGCCAATTTCTGTTAGCAACGACGACTCGGCGGTAAGGTCTGGGTTGACGAGGAAGCGGCCCAGCGCTTCGCCGAAGAGTTCACGCATCGTTGGGAAGCGCACTTTGCGTCCCGCCGCACCCCGTAGCGTCCACATGTCATCGAGATTGTAGCGGAGGCCCGCACTCACGCCATAGTCTAGCTGCGGATCGCGAGCGGGCTTGTCACCGGTTTTGGGTGTGGCGATGCCATCCAGGCTTGCTCCCAGTAAGGCTTCCAACTGAGGAGCTACTTGCCATTCGTATTCGCCGCCTACGCTCCAGATGTGCTGCAAGTACGTCTGCTCTGGATCCTCGGGAAGCGCCGCACCATCGTCATCAAACAATTGGTTGATCTGATTGTGCTGCGACGTCAGTGCGTTGATGGCTACGCGAGCCTCACCGGCTCCCATCGGACGTGCTAGTGTAACGCGGGTGCCCAGTGTCAGATCTTCATCGTCCTGTACCTCTGCCAGGGTCGAATAATCCATCGACGCATACTGGTCGATGGTCTGTGTAAAGCGATTTCCCCAGACGGCACCCCGCACCTGAGCCGCGCCCAGCGGAGCCGTTCCGTTGACGATCAGCATGGACGTCTGGTAGTCAGGATAGCGCCAGTAGCGCACGCGGGAGGCTTCGGGGTTCAGGTGGCTTTCCGGCGCGATGCCTTTCTCCCCGTTGAAGTGCAAAAGGGCTACGCCTACTTGCGCACCGCTGTTGAATTGATAGCTGGCCTGGCCGAACAGGTTGAAAAGTTGCCGGTCGGTATTCGTCCGCACCTCGCTATCGGATTGGCTGAAGGGCAGGTCGGCGTCTTCAGGGAGCGTCAGCCCATCGCGTTCGGTGTAGCCTGCCGAGAAGGTATAGCTGATGTTATCTGTGCGGCCCAGTTGGGTGAGGCGGCCCTGCACGAAACCCGGCGTTCCCACCATCCCATTGACTTCGGTGAATCGCCCTGGACTGCCCAACGTGCGGGTGGTCATGTTGATGGCCCCGCCCAGCACATTCGTTCCATACAAAACGGAGGGTACGCCCTTTGCCACATTGATGCTGCCGAGCACCCCCGATGGAAGGAGTGCCAGGTCGAAGCGGTTATCCCACGGCACATTGAGTAGCGCTCCATCGAAGAAGAGGGCCACCTGCCGCTCGCCCGCGCCTCGGAGGTACACCAGCGTCTCGCCCCGCGAGTTGGTCTGGACACTGGCTGCTGGCACCAGCCGCATCACCTGATCGACCGAAGCCGCATCCGTTTGGGCGATGCCTGCCAGCGACACACGCTGCATTGTGTTTACCTGCACATCGCGCTGGGTGCCACTCTGCACGACGATCTCTGCCAGATCATAGGACATCAAAGAATCCGCTTCCGTCTCTTTCTCCTGTGCCCAGACGGGTTGTACCATCAGGAAGGCGATCAGACAAAACAGCAGACGGTTGCAATGCTTCATAACTGTTCACGCAGCGTGGATTGGATGGGTGAGGGGAAAAAGGAGGGTATGCGAAATGTATCAAACTGAAAAGGGAAGGTTTCATCCAGTACGAAAAAACGCGGCGTATGAAAAAGCCCGTCTCTGCAAGCAGAACGGGCTTTTTTGTCGTAAAACGATGTTGCCTTAATTTGCGGCGGTCGTATCGGGTGTGCTTGCCTCGGGTGTCTCCACAGGCAGAGGAGCAGGTGTGCCTGTCCGCGCCATCGCCATGATGTCCGTCAGGGAACGCTGGGCGTTAGCATGGGCAATGCGGTCGTAGAATTGTGGGGCGATCTGGAAGCGGCTTTCTTCCAAAATCGTAAAGCCCGCTGTGCTGTCCACGGCGTGCTGCATATCGGCGAGGAGGGCTTCATAACGGTCGCGGACGACTTGCTGGTCGCTGATGATTGCGCCATAGGTACGGTTCAGCAGGCGGTAGTCACCATCGTTGGATTCTGCTTCTTCGGCCAGGATCTGGTGTTGCTGTAAGACCGCTTCGTGGACGTCCACCACAGCCTCGTACGATGTTGCGAAAGGAGCGAGTCTTTCGTTCGCGTCAGCCGCTGCTGTGAGTGTATTCAGGTTGCCCTGTGCCTTCTCGTACTCCGCCTCGAAGAGGGTATTCGACCGGCGGATTTCGTCGAGCGTCTTCTCTTCATTGTTGTAGTTGCCATAGGTGCGGCAGCCACTGGCCAGCAGCGCTATCACCAGCACGGCCCACAAGCTATGCGGAAACAGATCGGAGAACGTTTTCATGCGTGATCAGGGTTTTATCGTGTTGAGAGAGGCAGCGTACACTCCAGGGTAAATATCCTGCGCTCCCCTTTGTGTTTCATGCGGCTTTGTAGCAATTCGGGACTTTTTCATTAGCTGTAAGCTGTTAGCCGTCAGCTATCAGCATTTTTCCTGACAGCTTATAGCTAATAGCTGACAGCTTAAATAACCGTATCATCCGGAATGATCGCATTTTTGGGAATGACGACGATGCCGTCGCGGATGTAGAAGTTGTCGCCTTCGCCCTCCTCAATGCCGTCGCGGTTCTTGATGATGCAGCGCCGCCCAATACTGGCGTTTTTGTCGATGATCGCGCCTTCGATGTACGACTCTTCGTCGATGCCAGGGCGATCCGGGCCTTCGACGGTTTCGCGCATGTCCGGATCGTGCCAGGGATAATAATCGGCTCCCATGATGACTGCGTTCTTGAGGGTTGTGTTGTTGCCGATGTACGACCGGATGCCGATCACCGAACTGGTTACCTGGCTGTTGACGATGACGCTCCCTTCCGAGACCAGCGAATCCTGGACATAGGAATTCTGAATTTTGGCGGGGGCCAGCATGCGGGCGTTGGTGTAGATGTGGTGCAGCGGATCGTAGAGCGAGAACGGCGGCTTCTGCTGGGCCAGCATCAGGTTGGCGTCGAAGAACGAGCGGATCGTCCCGATGTCACTCCAGTAGCCTGTGAACGGATAACTCACCACGCGCAGGGCGTCGATAGCCGCCGGAATGATCTCTTTGCCGAAGTCATAATCGTCCGGGTTGGCATCGAGCATCTGGCGTAGCGTCTCGCTGTTGAAGATGTAAATGCCCATGGAGGCGAGGTAGGTGCGCCCCTGCTTTTCCATCTCAGGGCTCACGCGGCTTTGCTTGCCCTCCAGGTCCTGCGGTTTCTCGTAGAACTCGGTGATTACTTCCTCATCATTGGCTTTGAGGATGCCAAACGCCGTGGCTTCCTGTGCCGTTACGGGAATGCTGGCAATGGTGATGTCGGCGTTTTTGGCTTGGTGATGCGCCATCATCTCGCTGTAATCCATGGCATACAACTGATCGCCGGAGAGGATCAGCACATGGCTGTGGCGGAACGAGTCGATGTGGGGCAGGCTGCGGCGCACAGCGTCGGCGGTACCCTGAAACCAGTCTTTCGACGCCGGGGTCTGCTCGGCCGCGAGGATGCTGACGAACCCACGCCGGTACCGATCGAAGCGATACGCCCGTGCGATGTGCCGGTTGAGGCTGGCCGAGTTGAACTGCGTCAGCACAAAGATGCGGTCGATCCCCGAGTTGATACAGTTGGACACCGGAATGTCGATGAGGCGATACTTGCCAGCCAGCGGCACCGCCGGTTTAGAACGGTCGCGGGTGAGAGGAAAGAGCCGGGTGCCCGCTCCGCCTCCAAGAATGACGGCGATGCATTGGTCCATACAAACAGGTGCTGTGGGTGAAAAGAGGTGAGGCTAGAGGGCTGAGCAGTTAGGCGTCTATGAACATAGCACAATTTTCCTAAACGCACAGAGTCGTAGTCTCTT
>DATGCC010000850.1:0-2353 GCA_035312345.1 Rhodothermales bacterium | reverse complement strand
CCCGATAGCGTTTTGCAATGCTCATCTTCAGCGCGTTCTTGTAGCTACCGGGCATAACCGACAGCAGTGTCTCCTTTTTGGGCTGCACGTAGAGCGTATCTTTCACCATGCCGTGTTCCAGCCGCAAGGACACCAGGGCATTCGGCTCTATCTTAACAATTTGCTGATCGCTCTTGCTTCCCCCCGAGATTCCGCTCTGTACCTCGAACACCAGGAACTCATCGTCCAGATACAGCAGACCGCTGTGCTCCTTGAGGCCCATGCTGGTGTCAGCTAGCTGAAACGGAACGCTGTCCACCTCGTCCGCATAGGCTTCGTAGAGTTTATATTTGATATAGGCCACCAGCTTGTCGGCCCGCTTTCGGTCTTCGCGTTTGACACTGAAAACCATTTTCTCGCGCGATGCGCCGGGCATCTCCTCCATGATGCGCAGCCGCTTCGGGCGCAAGGTAAGCTTCGCAAGGAAGATATTGTTCTTGTAGACCACATCCTGGATATCTTGATAAGAGATGTGCACCACTTCCTCATCCCCTGACATGCCCAGTATGTTTTTCTTCTGGTAGCTGAAAACCAGCGCCTCGTCGCCACAGGACAGCAGTCCGTTGATCTCTCCAGTGCCCTGGAGCACTTCTGTCACGGAGACTTCAACGGATACGGCGATGCTTTCTTGGGGTGGCTTCACTTTGTGCTAGATTGTTTAACTAGTGGGGTTTATCTCCCTAGCATGTAATCGCTCACGGAATAGGCCCTCATTGTTCCAGGAGGTACTTTTCCGGGCTCAATGATCCAAAACCTGGATTCTTACAAACGCGCCGTTCGGCGTCTTCAACATACCTTTGATGAGACACTTTGTGCCATACGGCGACGGGTGCGTCCCTTCGATTAGGCTATATTATCATAAGCAGCCTATCCGACAAGCGTAAAAAAGCGCGACCAGCGTGGATGGTGGGCGTCGGAATCCCACGAGAAAAAGATGACGAGCGCTTTGCCCATAATGTGATCCGCTGGGACGAAACCCCAGTAGCGGCTGTCCAGCGAATTGTCCCGGTTGTCGCCCATCATAAAGTAATAATCTTGGGCAAACGTATAGGTGCTCGCCTCCCTCCCATCCATCGCAAAGCGGCCCGGTGACAGGCGCTCGAAGGTGTGGTTTTCGTAGCGTGTAATGAGGGTCTCGTAGCGCGTCCAGTTTGCTTCTGTCAGCGTGACCGTCTGCCCTTTATGCGGCACAACCAGCGGGCCATACTGGTCCCTGTTAAACGGACTGTCCGGTGGAAAAATGGTCTCCTCCGGCACTTCCGGTGACAAAATGTGCGGCTTAACGGATTCAACATAGGGCAACGCTGCAAGAGGTGGAACCGCTTCGGGCGCGGTCTCCGTCAGCAGTACGACCTGTGGCGACGAGGTAGCATAGACGGAGCCTACACCGAGTGCCTTCAGCTTATCCTGCGGCAGAAAAGCCCCCGGCTTGAGACGCACGACCCAGTTTTGCTGGACGCCCTCCGCCAACGGCTGTGCCTCGCCGTTTACATATACAGCCTTGTCACGCAGCACCAGCGTATCGCCCGGCAAGGCAATGGCTCGTTTCAGGTAGGGGGCTCGCTTGTCGATGGGACCGTCATCAACGGGCCAGTGAAAAACTACCACATCGCCCCGGTGAATCTCCGAAAAGCCAGGCAACCGCAGGTTTGGCAGCGTTAGGTTTCTCACGTAGAGATTAGTAAACGGAATGCCCAGCGTGCGCGGCGTCTGCGGTCCGTAGTGCAGCTTGGAGACGAGGATGCGATCACCGGGCAGGATGGTATGTGCCATCGACGGCGTAGGCACCACAAAGGGCTGCACCAGGAAAATATGAATGAGCAACAGGGCAACGGCGTATAACGCCAGTTCGCGGAGCCATCGCCCCCCAGTTCGCAGCATCGACTTTTTTTCAGCAGGTGCCGTTGCCTTCGCGGTCTTTTGCCTCTTGTGCCCTCGTTTTGCCATCCGTCTGACGATAAAAGTGAAAGGGGACGTGAATCGATTTTCGTTACGCTGCAAGCCTATATCAGGATGCATCGAAAATGAGGGCTACTCCACCTGCACCTCGAAGAAGGGTAAGAAAAACCATTGACACTCGGCATCACGTGAGAGCGAGGCACCCGGCTCGAAGCGTAATCGAAGGACGGTGCGGCGACCAATGGCGAGGGTGGTGGTGAGCGGAAGGCGGAGCGGCGTGTTGCGAGGCAGGGTCAACGGTCCTCCCGCGTTGGCGTCGAATTGCACAAAGACATCCGTGAGAGAAAGGGCCAGCGAATCGTACGCGGCGGGCGAGACGAGCGTCGAAAGTACCGGCTTCCGGGCTCGCGTATTG
>DATGCC010000849.1:0-5771 GCA_035312345.1 Rhodothermales bacterium | reverse complement strand
GATGCGCGTCGAGATTATGGCGGAGCGCGACATGCCGGAGGGTGTGGCGGTGCTGCGGGGGGCTCGCGTCATCACCATGCGCGGCGACGAGGTCATCGAGAACGCTGACATCGTCGTGCGCAACAACCGCATCGAAGCTGTCGGTGCATCGGGGAGCGTGACGGTACCAGACGGAGCCGAGGTGATTGATGTAGCAGGCAAAACCATTGTCCCTGGCTTCGTCGATACGCATGCGCACCTGCGCCCGCCGTTCGGCATCCACAAGACGCAGGTGTGGGAATATCTCGCCAACCTCGCCTACGGTGTCACCACCACCCGCGACCCGCAGACTGGCACTACCGATGTGCTCACGTACTCCGACCTCGTCGATACGGGCGCGCTGGCAGGGCCGCGCATCTATTCGACCGGCCCCGGCGTCTTCCAGAGCGAACAGGTACGCGACCAGGACCACGCTGATGACATCCTGCGCCGCTATAGCGATTACTACGACACGAAGACGCTCAAGATGTACGTCTCGGGCAACCGGCAGCAGCGTCAGTGGCTCATCAAGGCCTCACGCGAGCACGAGATCATGCCCACGACCGAAGGTGCCCTCGACCTCAAGCTGAACCTGACGCAAATTATCGACGGGTATCCGGGCCACGAGCACAATTTCCCAATCTATCCGCTCTACAAAGATGTGATCGAACTCGTCAAGCAGGCCGGCACCACCTACACGCCGACGCTACTCGTGACCTACGGCGGACCGTGGGGCGAGAATTACTTCTACACCACCGAGAACGTCCACGGCGATGCCAAGCTGGCCCGCTTCACGCCGCACGACCAGATCGACCAGCGTGTGCTGCAACGCCCCTGGTTCCATGAGATGCGGACGGCGTTTCAGGATCACGCGAAATTTGTCGCCGATCTCGTGGAAGCCGGTGGCAAGGCGGGTGTGGGAAGTCACGGACAGTTGCAGGGCCTCGGCTATCACTGGGAGTTGTGGGCCATGCAGTCCGGCGGCCTGCCCGAGCATGATGCCCTCCGCGTGGCGACGCTCTTCGGCGCCCAGGGCATCGGGCTGGACCAGGATGTTGGCTCTATCGAAGCGGGCAAGCTGGCCGACCTCGTTGTGCTCAACGCCAACCCGCTCGACAACATCCGCAACACCAACACCATCCGCTACGTGATGAAAAACGGGCGACTCTACGATGGCAACACCCTCAACGAAGTCTATCCCCGCCAGCAAGATCTGGGGCCGCTGTGGTGGGAAGGCCGCACGCCGGATGCGGCGAGTATGCCGGGCGTGATGCACTGAGTTGGGAAAGAAGAAAGAAATGAGAATGTAGAATGATGAACAAGGATTGTTGAATGTAGAAGGAGCAGTCTTGCACTTCATCATTCATAATTCCTTGTTCGATATTCGTCATTCAACAGATTGTACAGATGCACGCTGAAGATCAACATACTGATATCCCCACGCTGGACTTTGCAGAAACCAGGGTGCTGGGCTGCCTGATCGAAAAGGAGCGCAGCACACCGGACTACTATCCGATGTCCATCAACGCGCTGACGCAGGCGTGCAACCAGAAAACAAACCGCGAGCCGGTCGCGGAGTTTGGCGAAGGCGAAGTAGAGGATACACTGGCAGCGTTGCAACGCAAGCGGCTGGTGGGCACCGCCAGCGGCGCGGGCAGCCGGGTGCTCAAATACCGCCATGCCCTCGCCGAAGTGCTGGGGCTCTCGGATGCTGACCTCGCCGTCCTCGCTGTGCTCATGCTGCGCGGCCCACAAACCGTCGGCGAGATCCGGGGACGCACCGGACGGATGCACGAATTCGACGACCTGGGTGAAGTCGAGCAGGTTTTGCACGCTCTTGCCACCCAAGAGTCGCCATTTGTCACAGAATTAGAACGACAGCCGGGGCAGAAAGAAGCGCGCTATGCCCATCTCCTCTCCGGCGAGCTCGAAGTGGAAACGACCGTCATGACCGGCTCCGTCTCTGGTAGCCGCCTCGATCAACTCGAAGACGAGGTGCTTCAACTCCGCGAAGAGCTAGAAACGTTGCGTACCGCTTTCGAGGCGTTTCGCAAGCAGTTCGAGTAACTACCCGCGCTATTCCTGGCGGAGCGTCTGGGCCGGATCAATCAGCGCCGCTTTGATAGCCTGATAACTAACGGTCAACCCCGCGATGAGCAAAGTGGCGAGACCAGCCGCGAGGAAGATCCACCAGGAAACGTCGATGCGGTAGGAGAAATCCTCCAGCCACCGTTGCATGACGATGTACGCCACAGGCCATGCCAGCACGTTGGCGATCAGGACGAGCTTGAGGAAATCCTTCGAGAGCAGCAACGTCACGTCGCTCACCGAGGCACCGAGCACCTTGCGAATGCCTACCTCTTTGATCCGCCGTGTCACGGTCAGCGCCGTCAGACCAAAAAGACCGAGGCAGGCAATAAAGATAGCGAGGCTGGCGGCATAGCGTAGAATCGTGCTCCATCGCTCCTCGGCGCGGTATTGCTGGTCAAGCGTTTCATCAAGGAAGTAGTAGTCGAACGGCGTATCCGGGCGGAGGCGTTGCCAGGTATCCGCCAGCAGATCCATCGCCACGGACACATCGCCGGGAGCCAGCCGAATGCTGGCGTGGCGAACAGCAACGTCGGGGTGGATGTGTAGATACATCGGTTCAATCTTGGCGTGCAATTTCTGGAAATGATAATCCCGCACCACGCCGATGATTGTCGGGTTGTCGAGGCGACCACGGCTCAACACGTGCGGGAAAGTCGAGCCTACTGGGTTTTCAAGGCCGAATGTGCGGACAAACGCTTCATTCACGATGATGGCCTGCTCGGCATCGGCGGGGAAATCCGGTGAGAAATTGCGCCCCGCGACGAGCGGAATGTCGAGGGTTTCCAGGTAATCCTCATCAATGCGGTAGATGAAAACATAGGTGCGCGTACCATCCTCCTCAACCACCGATTCGATGGATGAGCCTTCTCCAAGCGTGGGCGAGGAGCCTGTCATCCGAACGATTTCATCGTGCCTGGCGAGCGCCTGGGTCAGTTGCTCATATGTTCGCGTCGCCTGATCTCCATCGGCGGCTTGTAGCGGGATGACAACGACCTGCTCTTTGTCGAAGCCGAGGTTGGTGGTCTTCAAGAATTGCTGCTGCTGCACCATGACAATGGCACATACGATCAGGCTGATCGACAGGAAAAATTGCAACACCACGAGGGTGCGGGTGAACCAGTTGCTGCCCCCGAGCCGCGCCTTGCCCTGAAAAACATCCACCGCCTCGTAGCGAGATAGCGCCACCGCCGGATAGCTTCCCGCGGCCATCCCGACGAACAGCAGCAAGCCAACAAATGCCAGCAGTGAGCCGGGCTGCACAAAATCACCCAATACCAGTTCTTTGCCCGACAACCCATTGAACATCGGCAGTGCAAGACCCGCGAGCAACAACCCGATGAGCAACGCAATCCCCGTCAACAAAATCGCCTCGATCCAGAATTGCCGCCGCAACTGCCCTTGCAACGCGCCGAGTGCTCGCCGCACGCCAATCTCTTTCATCCGCGTCGCCGAGCGACCCATGGACAGGTTGACAAAGTTGAAGCAGGCAATCAGTAGCACAAGTAGAGCGATGCCGGAGAGGATGTACGAATAGAGGGGGTTGCTGGGCGACCGCATGGCATTGCCCTTTTCTTCGCCTCTCAGGTGATAATCCGCCATGGGTGCAAAGGCGAAGCCGTAGTCGGCGGGATCGTCGTCGTCGGCTTCCAGGGCTGCTCCCATATACTTCTCGATGAACGCGGGCATCTTCTCGTCGAAACTGATCATCTGCGCGGGATTCTGAAACTGGACAACCGTGGCATAATGATAGCTCGACCAATCAGATGCTGGATCCGTGCCTTGATAGCTGATCCGTTCCAGCGGGACCAGCACATCAAACGTGATGCTGGACTGCGCCGGAATGGGTGCCGCGACGCCCGTAACAACGAACGGCTCGAACGTCGCGCCCAGACGCAATTCCAGCGTCTGGCCCAGAGGGTTGGCTGCACCAAAATACTTCTCTGCCATCTCGGCACTCAATACGACCGCGTCGGGACGATCCAGTGCACGGGTGCTGCCTTGCGTGAGCGGAAACGTAAAAATCTCCAGAAACGCTGGATCCACAAACATCACAGTCTCCTGAAATAGCGCCGTTCCCTGCCGCACCACGATGTCCTGGTCAGCCAATCGCGTCGACCGGATAATTTCCGGATATTCCGTGACGAGGGCTTCCCCGAGCGGCCCAGGCGTGGCACTGAAGGTGATATCTTTGAAGGACGCCGTGATGCGAGAGATGGAAGCGAGATTTTCGTGGAACCGGTCGTAGGCCAGTTCATCGCGCACATAGAGATAGATGAGCACGCAGCACGCGATGCCGACAGCCAGCCCCATTATGTTAATGGCCGTGTAGCCTTTGTGCCGGGCCAGATTGCGGCTGGCAATGCGCAGATAGTTTTTCAGCATAAATCCCTCTCCATAGATAAAGGTGGCAAAGAAAGCAGGCAGCGAGCGCAGTACCTGTCCCCAGTACCAGCGACGGGCCCCCCTCGCCCCTGCCTGGTTGGCCATATCAGCAAACCCTTCTTCGAAATCACCGAGGAGGATTTCGTGTCGGTCAGCGGGTGTCAGCCGATGCAGCAACCACCGCGCAAGACGAGGCGGGTTGACAGGATCAGACACATGGTTCATGACAACCCCAGACGTAAAGAGACCGTATCCGGCAACCCTGCCCACATGGCCTGCTCCACTTCTTTAATGGCGCGTAGTGCGGCGAAGCCTTTTTCTGTAACCCGGTAGAGTCGTTTGCTGCGACCGCCACGCTCCGGCGTTGGGCCGCTTTCGTAGGTTGAAAGCAATCCCTTTTTGACCAGCCGATCCAGCGGTACATAGATCCCGCCGATGGAATAGCGCCTGCCCGTTAGCTTTTGCATCTCCTCACGGATTGTCATGCCGTACGCATCCCCGTCGTATTTGCAGACGGTCAGCAACAGCATTTCTTCGGTGCGGGTGATCAATGACACTCTGTCCTCCCGTGTTTGCTTACGTATCATATCCTCTATAATATAGAAAATATGATTCCAAGAAAGCACTATCGGGGCCTCTTTTTTGACCGGGTATTGCACGGGATGGTTTACAGCACATTGAGAAACCGCGTTAGAAGGCGCTTCTGGCCGCTGGGACGTGATCCAATCATATAGAAAACCGTGCGTATTGAATTGTAGCTACACTTTGTAATAGATTGCTGCCTGCTGCTGGAGTAAATCTTATCCTTTCTCATCTAAATCCCTCGTGCTATGAAAAAGGTTTTGAAATGGATCGGTCTGCTGGTACTCGGTGTCGTCCTCATTCTTCTTCTGGCAGCAGGCACCCTGTATGTGCTCGGCGGCTCGGTGCTGGAAACCGACGCAGCAATTGCTGCTGAAACGCTCACCAGCGCGGCCGATAGTGTAGCCCTCGCGCGTGGGGCATACCTTGTCAGTACGATGGGCTGCCAGGACTGCCACGGCGAAAATCTGGCCGGACAAGTCTTCGCCGATGCGCCGCCGTTTCTTGTATCAGCCTCTAATCTCACCGCCGGACAAGGCGGCATTGGCGGCACGTACACGGACGCCGACTGGGAACGCGCCATCCGTCACGGCGTGCGGCCTGGCAACGAGGGGCTGCTTATTATGCCCTCGAAGGCCTATCACAAATTGAGCGATGACGAGACAGCAGACCTCATCGCCTATCTGAAAACCGTGCCG
>DATGCC010000848.1:0-10325 GCA_035312345.1 Rhodothermales bacterium | reverse complement strand
GAGCATGCCGTCGCCGTCAGCGGGTACTTGCTCGGCGTCAATCCTTTCGACCAGCCCGGCGTGGAAGCCTACAAACGGGCCATGTTCAAGCTACTCGGCAAGCCTTGAATTGTAACTTCTGGCTGGCATCGCAAAGCATATCAACGATCTGATTGATCCAGAATAAACCGCCTTTTCAGTCCGATCACGCAGTTTTCCACAACGTTAACAACCCGTGGAAAACCGTGGGAAAAGCTCTGCACAACCGGACGAAGTTACCCACACTGTGGATAGCTGTGGAGAATCCACCTGCTCGTCAACGCCGTGTCCCCCACTGTCCACATTGTGGATGAGTGTGTACAACATCAGGACAAATTCGACTGAGATTTTGTGGATAGCCGTGGATTCGTGGACAACATCTCGAACATCACCCCAAAGACCCCGTTCGTGACTTGCAGCGGTCATCTGGATGTGGACAGTTTTGGGGATGAAGGGGCCTTCTTGTACACATCGCGCCGCTTCATTGTGCAGATCTGCGCTATCCACATTTCCACAGCCCCTACTAGTATTTCAATGATCTTATATATAAATCTTTTATACTACTAGTAAGCTGTGGAGAACTTCGGCTAATCGGATTACCCAAAACCGATATACGACAGGATATCAAATTGATCAGAAGCGTTTGTACACATTCCTAAAAAGGAATATAATATGATTTAGCGCGCTGCAGGGTTGTTACGGCCCTTTTCATGCTGTACCTTACGAACCACCGCTTGCCTCCATCCAGCCTGTTTTTCTGATGATTAAGAAGATTCTCGTTGCGCTCGACCCTGATACCGATACGCCTGTTGCCACCCGCTATGCCCAACAGATCGCCCAGCGGTATGATGCAGCAGTGACCGGCCTTGCCGTGGTAGACATGGGCAGCATAGAGGCTAGCTCGCGTGGTGGTGGCATCGGCAGTATGTACCTCATGGAGAAGGTACAGAAGGAACTGACGGAGGAAGCCCGCCAGCGGGCCCGCGACCTGACGAAGCAGTTCGACGAGGCCATGGCGAATTCAGGCGTGACATACCATGTCGAGGTAGCCGAAGGAGCCCCCTTCGAGCGGATCGTAGAGGACATGAAGTACCAAGATCTTCTGATCGTAGGCCGGGATCCTCACTTCTTTTACAGCCATCCCGAGACTTCTACCAAGACCCTCGTTCGCGTCGTCCGTGACACCATTGCGCCGACGCTGGTGGTGCCGGATACCTATCGGGCTATCGAGCGGGTGCTCATCACATATGACGGCAGCACCGCCTCGGCACGAGCCATGCGGAGGTTTGCTCATCTCCAACCATTTGGCACCGACGTGCAGGTGGAGATCCTCAACGTCCACAGCGGAAAGGAAAGCGAGGGGTCACGGCTGGCGCTGGAAATGGCGAAGGGTTACCTGAACGTTCATGGCTACGAACCCCATGCGACCAGTCTGCAAGGCTCCAATGCGGCCAAGGAAATCTTCGACTTTGCCGAACACTTTGAGGCAGACCTGCTGGTAGCCGGGGCACACTCCGTTTCGATGTGGCGCAAGCTGGCTTTTGGATCGACCACGGCCAGCCTCCTTGAAAAGTGCGAACTGCCGCTCTTCCTGGACAATTAAGGAGTGAATCCGGTTGTGATCAACGCCAATCTACCCGGCTGATCTGTTTACCATCGCTGCGAAGCCAGAGGGCTCCTTGTCCGTTGGTGATCCACACCGTGGCACCGTGCGCACGCCAGCGTGCAATCACCTCTTCGTCGGGCAGACCGAAACGGGTGTGCGATCCCACGCTCACCACGGCAAGGTTGGTCCCACTGGTGTCGGGCATGGCGTGCATGACGAAAGGTGCGGTGCTGCTCGTGCGCGACCCGTGGTGGCCCACCTTCACCACGTCGCTATGCAGCAGCGTATCGTAGCGGGCGACCATGCCCGCTTCTGCATCGGCCTCGGCGTCGCCCGTGAAGAGGAATGAAGTATCGCCATAGACCAGCCTGATCACGACAGAGGCTTCATTTGCCTCACCATTTATAGCACCGGACTCAGGGGCCAATACCTGCATCAGCACAGAGGGATCGAGTTGCAGGGTATCACCGGCATGCAGCGGTTGGTTGGAGATATCTAGGCTGTCGAGCAGGTGCATTGTTTCTTTGTAGAGCACAGACGGATACGTCTGTCCATTGTGCAGCACCCGGCGTACGGGTATGGACCGCAGAAGCGCAGGCAGACCGCCCAGGTGGTCGTTGTGCGGGTGCGAGATCACCACGGCATCCAGGCGTGCAATGCCATAGCGCTCCAGGTGGGGCAAGATGGTTCGCAGGCCCTGGTCTGCATATGGGTCGCGCTCACCGGTGTCAATCAGCACATGGCGACCATTCGGCAACGAGATCAGCGCCGCGTCGCCATGCCCGACATCAAAGAATAATATGTCGAGCGTTGGTTTGTATGAGCCATTGAGCACGCCCACCCAGACGCCCGCGCCCGCGAAAAGCAAAACAGCAGCCCCCCATCTCCAGCGCAGGCGGGGACGCGGCCATTGCACCAGCATGATCAGTGCTGCCACCATAGCCAGCAGGTACCAGCCATTCTGCACGTACGAAGCAACCGCGGCCCAGCCGAGCCACACATCCCCCACCTCCGCCAGCCCAATGAGTAGCCGGGCCAGCCCATCGGCCGCCGCGCCCATGATTTCACCGAGAAAAGGGAGCCACCCGCCGAAGAGCAGCGTGAAAATGCCGGCAGCGAGCACCAAAAAGGTGAGCGGAATGGCAATGAGGTTGAGCACGAGCCCCGCCAGCGCCACCCGTCCGAAATGGTAAAGCAAGACGGGCATCGTGCCCAGCGTAGCAGCCAGCGAAACCACCGTCATTGAAGCCAGCGAGCGAAGCCACGGTCGGCTGGTCCAGCGCTCCGGCAAGGCATCCATAAAACGCGGGTGGAGCGTGACGATGGCTGTGACGGCAGCAAAGGAAAGCTGAAACCCGGCCTCAAACAGGTGGCTCGGTCGTATCAGCAGCAACACAATGGCTGCGACGCCTAGCGTGTTAAGTGGGTGCGCGGGTCGTTGGAAAACCCCTGCCCCGATAAACAGCGCCGCCATCACCACCGCCCGCACCACCGACGGACTGCCACCGGAGATGAAGAGGTAGACCACCAACACCAGCACCGTTGCCACCGAGCGAAGAAGCTGCATGCGTCGCCAGCTAAACCCTAATCGTGTAAAGAACGGACCCAGGAACTGGTAGAGCACCATGCCCACCATCAGCACGTGCAGACCAGAAACAGCAAGCAGATGCATCAGGCCTGTGCGGGCAAAGCGGTCGAGCGTGGCCTCTTCGAGGCGGCTGCGGTCGCCGAGGATGAGGGCATGCTGTACGGCACGGGCTTCCTCCGTCCTTACGAAGCGATGGAGAAGGTGCTGAATGCCTGCCTGAAGCGGTGCAATCAAGCGGCTCTGCCAGGTCGATTCATGCCCCAGCACGACCACATCGACCGGCTCGTAGACGAACATGGTCACATAGATGCCGCGCCGTTGGAGGTGTTGCCCATAGTCAAAGTCGGTAGGATTGCGGCGGCGCGGCACCGGGCGCACACGACTATGGATCTGGACCACATCCCCCGCCTGCACATCAGGGAACGTCGCATCCGGTTGCCAGCGAGAGCGGGCCAGTGTTACCTGCACCCGGCCATTGACCTTCATGCTATCCAGCATCGTCGCAGCAAGCGTAAAGCGCAGACCAGACCGGCGAGCTACCGGGGTATCGAGGAGGTGACCTGTGACGAGTCTGCCCTCGTCAGAAAGGGGCTCGCTGTAAATAAGCTGGGCAATGTGGCCTTGGGGAAGCGCCTTTTCCACCATGGAATGCACACCGCCGAGCGCCAGCATAAAAAAGACGGCAGCCAGCACACGCATGAATGGAGCGGGCGTAATGAGCCTGCGCTGCTCCATCCGATAGCTCAAGACACGCAACACTATGCCTACCCCCATTAACGCCAGCGAATAGAAAATAGAGACGAAAGGCAGGGCGTGGGCCAAGACGATGCCCACAGCGAGGCACCCGGCTAGCAGCAAGGCCGGGTAGGCACGCCATTGGATGGAAGAGTCGGGCAGCATACGTCGAACAATTTGTAACAGTATGCCAAATATAAGACAATAAAGGCGTGGTGTTTATGCAGGCAAGAGCGGAGGGCGATATTGGCTGGACAGAACGGAAGCGTTTTCATAGTTTCGGTCCGGGCTGTGCGAATAGGGGGTGAAACCAGAGCAGACCTAAGAACTTGTCTTTTCACCGAGAATAAGACCGATAGCAAAATTCACAACAGGCCATGACCTGTTTTCAGTGTTTTTCGCGCATATAAAAGAACCACATGTTCCAGGTAGAAGTGATATGAGCAGCAGACGAGAGGCCCGAGAACGGGTGATGCAGGCCCTGTATGCGTTTGAACTGGGTGGGGGGAGTGTGCAGCATATCACAAAAACCATCCTCAAGCACGACCTCGCCGATGATCCCACCAGCTTCCGGTTTGCCGAAAAGCTCTTTTTACGCACCCTCGACCTCACCGAAGAAGGAGATGCCATCATCGGCCGCCACGCTGATAACTGGGACCTTGCCCGTATCGCCCTCGTCGATAGGATTGTGCTGCGCATGGCCGTCTGCGAGTTTCTAACGTTCGAAGACATTCCGCCCAAGGTGACCATCAACGAAGCCATCGACATCGCAAAGAGCTACAGCACGGACAACAGCGGCAAGTTCGTCAATGGCATCCTTGATGCCGTGGTGCTCGAATTGCAGAAAAAGGGACGGCTGAAAAAATCGGGACGAGGTCTGGTAGGGATGCAGTCGATCATCAGTGACGCCTCATCGTCCTGATCCTTTCCATTCAGCACGTATTATTTATGGGTTTTATCGCCATCGGAGATATTCACGGCTGCGCCGACACCCTGGATCTGCTTCTGGATCGGCTGGCTCCCAATGGCGAGGACCATCTCGTTTTCATCGGTGATTATATTGACCGGGACCCGGATTCCAAAGGCGTCATCGACTGGCTCCTTGACCTCCGCACCTCGCATGCCTGCACCTTTCTGCGTGGCAACCACGAGACCTTCATGCTGGAATACCTCCAGAACAACGATTTTCAGCTCTGGGGCATGAATGGCGGCGTCGCTACGCTGCAAAGCTATTCCGACGACGACCGCCGCGTCCACATTCCAGCCGAGCACATCGCCTTCGTCCAAGAGACCAAACTCTACCACGACACGCCCGATTTCTTCTTCGTCCACGCCGGGCTGCGTCCGCATCTAACCGTTGCTGAAAACCTGAGGCAGAGCGGCGAGCAGGTTTTTCTGTGGGAACGCGAGCACCTGGAAGCCGACCATCTGGCCTGGGAAAAACCCGTTGTGTGCGGACACACCCCCCGGCCTGAACCCATCAACGAAGAAAAGCTCATCGACATTGACACGGGCTGCGTCTATTACATGCATCCCAAGATGGGCCGCCTCACCGCTGTCCGCCTACCGGAACGCGAGTTTGTGATGGTGGACTACGCAGGATAGTCGATTTCTGGTTTTAGATTTTGGATTGATAAATGACAATGTGCTCAACGCAACCCCTAATCCCCAATCGAAAATCCAAAATCCTAAAGTTCTAGCCAGAGGCCGAGACGGAGGAAGGGGCGCTGGGTACCTGTTTCGGCAAAGACGATGCGGCCATTGCCGAGGCGCGTGGCAAAGCGGACGAAGGGTTCGAGAAACAGACTGAACTGCTGGTTCTTGTCAGCCCGCGTGGCATTGTTGGCAAAGAAAAGACTGGGGCCAAACCGGATGCCGATATCCACATCGTACGTATAATCCGTTTCGCCGATGATGCGGATGACGCCGAGGGGGCGAACGGCACCGCCGAGGCCGAGCGTAAACTTGGCATCGCCCGGACCGCCGAGGAAGGTGGGCGTACTCTCTATATATAAGAGCCCTTCAACAGTGAAAATTGTCTTGGGCCCTACGTAGCCCACCTCCAGCCCCACGCCCGGCAGCACCGCAAGCCCCGTCTGCACGAACGCGCCGCCCGCCGCACCCGACTGCGCCGCGCCAGGTTTTGGCAGGCAAAGGGCAAAGAGAAAAGTGAAGAAGAGGCAGATAGGTTTCATAGAGACAACCAGCGGCTTCACGGCGTGTTAACTGCTCCAGTGGAACAATCAAACCGCGTTTTGATAAGCGGCGGGCGGGTTTAAGGCCCGTTGGATAACGCATTCACGACAAGATAGAAAAGATGGCGCTTCGTTGCGGAATTGTAGGACTTCCAAATGTCGGAAAGTCCACCTTGTTTAACGCCCTGAGCAATGCCGGGGCCGAGTCGGCCAACTACCCTTTTTGCACCATTGAGCCGAATGTAGGCGTGGTCCCCGTGCCCGACGATCGCCTGGATCGACTCGCGGACCTCTCGGATTCACAACGCAAGCTGCCGGCGACCATTGAGTTTGTGGACATCGCCGGGCTGGTAGCAGGGGCGTCGAAGGGCGAGGGGTTGGGCAACCAGTTCCTCGGGCATATCCGCGAGGTGGATGCTATCGTGCATGTGGTGCGTTGCTTCGAGAACGACAACGTGGTGCATGTCTCTGGCTCTGTCGATCCTGTGCGCGACGTCGAGATCATCGACACTGAACTGTTGCTCAAAGACCTCGATACCGTCGAAAAACGCATCGAACGGACGGCCAAAGTGGCCAAAAGCGGTGACAAGAAAGCAAAGGATGAAGTCGCTTTTTACGAGCGGCTACAGACTTTCCTCAGCGATGGCAATCCGGCGCGGGCTTTTGAGCTGCGCAGTGAGGAAGCACCATGGATGAAGTCGCTGTTTCTGCTCACGTCGAAGCCGATTCTCTATGCCGCCAACGTTTCGGAAGATGATGTACCTGAGGGCAACGCCTACGTCGAGCAGGTGCGGGAGATTGCAGCGGGTGAAGAGGCCCGGGTTGTAGTCATCTGCGCCGACCTCGAAGCACAAATTGCCGAGTTGGAAGAAGACGAGCGCCAGATTTTTCTCGAAGAGATGGGGCTCGAACGTTCCGGCCTCGAACGGCTCATCCGGGCCGCCTACGATCTGCTGGGTCTCATCACCTATTTCACCACCGGTCCCAAAGAAAGCCGCGCCTGGACCATCCGCAAAGGCACGAAAGCTCCGCAGGCGGCAGGCACCATCCACACCGACTTCGAACGCGGTTTCATCCGGGCCGAGACCATTGCCTTCATCGACTTCGACCAGCACGGCTCCGAAGCCGCCGCCCGCGACGCTGGCGTGATGCGCTCGGAGGGCAAGGAATATGTCGTTGCCGATGGCGATGTGATGCTTTTTCGCTTCAACGTGTGATGTGCTGACATAGCGTCGGCACCGGGTGGGGTTTTCTTAGGAGGGTGCGTTCTGCTCACCTATACCCCAACCATCATGAAGAAGCTCGCCCGCTACAAAGGCGTCTATGCCATCGGCGACACGGATCCGGCCAACCTGCCCGTCCGCGATCTCGAAGCCGCGCTGCCCTACTATGCCTATCTCGGCTTCGCCGTAGAAGCGCGCAAAAAGGATCCATACCCATCGGCCCGGCTGCGGCGCGACCAAGCTGTCATAAGGTTGGTGGAGAATGGCGGTGATCCAGAGCAGGCGAGTTGCTACATTGAGGTCAGCGACATTGAGGCAGCTTATGCCGAGTTGCAAAGCCAGAACCTCGACCTCACGGAGATCCGCACGGATCAGCACGGCGGCGATGCCTACCGCGTCTTTTTCGTGCGTGCGCCGGATGGCCTGTGCTATTGCCTCGGTCAGCAACAGTGAAGGATGATTAGCTTCGCTGTCAATTGCACATGCGGCGCGTCATTGGTCATTGATAAGCACGCGCAATCCAGTGACCAATGACGCGAACGCAGTGAGCCAATGACCGTCGCAATGTCCTTGATGTACTTTTGCAGCGCTGTTCAATAAAGCCGCCCGAAGGTGATGCTGATGACGGGGGTGCCAAAGCGCTGCTGGGCCTCGGTGATGTCCGGTTCCAAGAGTTGGATCCCGTCGAAGAAATAGTGGAACGCATAGCCAAAGCGGATGCCCTGCGTCACCTTGCGACTCAGACCAAAGTTGGCTCCTACCGCGATCATCCCGCCCACGCCGAGGCGCGCCTTACCTTTAGGGAAAGCAGAGAAGATGTCGTAGCGCCGGTCGATGTCTTCGTCGTAGCGCTCATTTCCGTCACGGTCGTTGAAGTAAGGATAGACCCAGCCCAGAGTCGGTCCGGCGGTGAAGTGGACGTAGGGGCGGAAGTTATCCTCTATGACTTCTGCAAAGAGCCGTTGCTGTGCGCCCAGATGGATCGGCAGGAGGAGCAGGTAGTTGCGTTTGTTGGGGACGAACCCATTGCCAAAGCGGCTATAATATTTATACTCCCGCTCGTTTTTGCCGGCCCCCAGGTTGGCCTCTATCACCAAAGAAGTGACCTCCCCGACTTCGCGTTGGTAGTAGCCACCCAGGGCAAACCCACTGTTGGTGAGGAGCACCTCCAGCCCTATGCCAGTGCCATATGTTTTCTCTTCGTCCTCCTCGGCGGTGGGAGGTGCATCCTGCGCATACACCGGGAGTGCGCCCAGCAGCAGGCCAAGCGCAGCCAGCAGGCAAAGCGAGTAACAGGATGCGAGGTGATCCATCGTGGCACCGGGCAGGCTACAGTCTATTATTAAGGCTCAACCGAAGGCACAAGGCTTTGTTCTCGGAAAAGCCTATTTTAAGCATACAACGGGCTGCTCAATAAAACACAGACTCCCATGCGCCGTCATCTCTTTTTGCCCTGCCTTTTGCTGCTCCTTATGGGCTGCGAACCCTCCGAAACGACACCGCCAGACAATCCCGCTCCCCAGGTAGAGATGCCTACCCTCGCCACCAAAGCCGACACCATGGCGATGCACGCCTATGAAGCCGCCGGTGGCCCTGCGGCGTGGGCGGCCCTGCCGTATCTACGCTTCGAATTTGCAGGAGAGCGTGAGGGCGAGGCCCGGCCAGGCATCAAGCACCTGTGGAACCGCCGTACAGGAGATTACCGCATCGAGATGCCCGGCGGCGAGGATTCGACCTATGTGATGCTGTTCAACGTCAACACCCGTGAAGGGCAGGCCTACCTGAACGGCACCGCGCTCGACTCGACGCAGAACGCCCAGCGCCTGGAGCAGGCCTATGGTCGCTTCATCAACGACACGTACTGGTTGCTGATGCCCTTCAAATTGTTCGACCCTGGCGTCACCCGCACCTATATGCCTGATTCTTCTAATGCCGAACGCGATGTGATCCATCTGAGCTTCGCCGATGTGGGCCTCACCCCAGGCGATGAGTACTGGATCTTTATGGACAAGGAGACCGGACAGGTGGAAGAGTGGGCTTACCATCTGCAAAGCGACCGCGACGGACGCTTCACCTGGACGGGCTACGAAACCCACGACACGCCCGCCGGGCCGCTCCACTTTGCCACCCGCAAAGAAGCCGCTGGCGGCAACGGGGCCCTCCTGACCTATCAGATCGAGACCCCCACCGATCTGCCTGCTGACCTCTTTACCGATCCCAATCCACGGATGTAGGGATTTTCGATGGTCGATTTTGGATTTACGATTGAAAGCGCTATCGGCGACTGGGATGGAATTACATTCGGATCCCTGGCAAAGCCTTCGGGTTGATTGAGGGCTTGCCCTTCCAAACTCCGCAATCCGAAATCTGCCCTTGAAAGATTTTCGTCTTCGCATCGCCCGTCGGTACCTGGCGAGCCGCAAGCAGGTCACGCTGATCTCCGTCATTACGGGCATCTCGATTTCCGGCGTGGCACTTGGTGTGGCAGCCCTGATCGTGGTGCTTTCAGTGATGAACGGCTTTTACGACATCGTGCGCGACCTGCTCGTCTCGCTCGATCCGCACGTCCGCATCACGAGTGCTGAAGCCGGAGGGCTGCCTGGAGCCGACTCGCTGATGGCGGTGGCATTGGAGGTAGAGCACGTCGAACATGCCTCGGCCTATGTGGAGGGCAAGGCCCTGCTCATGCACGAAGGCAGTGGCGAGGCGAATAAGGTTGTCATCGTGCGCGGTGTCGATCCTGAAACGCTACAAGGCGTGAGCGATGTAGTGGAGAAAACCGGCTACGGCTCCTTCGATCTGGCGCGCAACGACGGTGAGCCGGGCCTCGTGATGGGCATGAGTCTGGCGCAGCGCCTCGCCATTGTGACCGGCACGGAAGAAAGCAGCGGGGTAGCCTTGCTCTCGGCCCCTGGCATCGAACGGATGCTGACGCAGGTCTTTGGCGCGCCGCCCCTTGC
>DATGCC010000847.1:0-6603 GCA_035312345.1 Rhodothermales bacterium | reverse complement strand
GGCGGCGAACGCGGCAGCAAACTCGTCCACCCCAACGACGATGTCAACATGTCGCAGTCGTCGAATGATGTGATTCCAACGGCGATGCACCTCTCGGCGGCGGTGGCCCTCAAGGAAGAACTCGTCCCGGCGCTGGAACAGATGCAGCAGGCATTTGAGGACAAAGCCAAGGCCTTCGACGATGTGCTGAAAAGCGGGCGTACCCACCTGATGGATGCCACGCCTGTGAGACTCGGGCAAGAATTTGGGGGCTATGCAGCGCAGATGCGGCACGGATTGCGACGCGTGCAGACGGCCCAGGACGAACTGCGCGAACTCGCCCTCGGCGGCACTGCCACCGGCACTGGCATCAACCGCCCGATGGACTTCCCGTCCAAAACCATTGCCTACATCAATGAAGCAACAGGGCTTTCTTTCGTAGAAGCCGAAAACCACTTCGAGGCCCAGGCTGCGAAAGATGGCTTCGTGATGGCGTCGGGCGTGCTGAATACGCTGGCGGTGTCTCTTCTGAAAATCGTCAACGACATCCGGCATCTCTCCAGCGGTCCCACAAGCGGGCTTTCCGAAATCAAACTCCCGGCGATTCAGCCCGGATCGTCCATCATGCCGGGCAAAGTCAACCCGGTGATGAGCGAGGCGATGATGATGGTGGCAGCCCGCGTGATGGGCAACCACACAACCATTACCATCGGCGGACAGCATGGCAATTTTGAGTTGAACGTGATGATGCCGGTGATGGCGCACGCCATGCTGCAAAATATCACCATCCTCGCCCATGGCTGCAATGCCTTTCGCACACGCTGCCTCGACGGCATAGAGGCGGACCGCGAGCGCTGCCGTGAACTGCTGGAACTCAACCCGTCCATCGCCACAGCGCTCAACGCGGCCATCGGCTACGACAAGGCGTCGAAAGTAGCCAAGAAAGCCGCTGCCGAGCGCAAATCGGTACGCGAAGTCGTCAAGGAAATGAACTTGCTCTCCGACGACGAGCTCGACAGCGTCCTCAACGTCCGCGATATGACCGAGCCTGGCATTCCGGGAGCGTAGCATGGTGCAAGGTCAGAGCATCATTTGTGCAATACGTCTTTTCGAGGTCTGACTTTCGGAGAGCGACGGGCGGAGAGCGAAAGGCGTTTTGTCGCTCTCCGCGTACCGCTTCCCCACAGCATCATCTTCTGCAAGGTGATAGACGTGATTACGTTGCAGACCATTTGAGATTGCACAGGGGCCGTGAATCGTAATGATTCTCATACGCTCGAAACGCATCCCTCCTCGCGACGATTAATACAGGGAGTGAGGGACGACAGAAGCCGGCGCGCGCATGAATGCTTCCCATTCATGCGTGTTTTTTATTGACGCGCTGGCAGATCTACCTGCTAAAAATGCAACATCTCGATCGGCGCATACGAAAAGCAAACCTCGGCACGTTTTTTTCACGTATGCAAACATACCGCCTTTGACTGACAATCCGGCAGCAGAACCGGGCTTTTTTAGGCTGAGCTGTCTACCAAGGCATACAGACGTAAGACATCAAGCGAACATAGAGGTTAGCAACCATGAGCATTAAAGGAAAATCATCGCTGGCTATCTTCATTGTCGTGGCGTTCCTCTCGGGAATCCTCTTTACCACGGTCGGAGCCAACATTTTCGACCTGGGCGATAAGATCGGTACCGCAAGCGAGGCCGCGATTTCAGAAGGCACCACTACTGTTGAAGTATCCAACAACAACCCGGCACTCACGCTTGAAGACGCTTTCGTCCAGGTAGCCGAAGCGGTCAACCCAACGGTTGTGCAAATTCATGCCGAGCAGCGGGTAGAAGGCCGCAGCATGCAAGGGCAGAATCCTTTTGAAGGCACACCCTTCGAGCAGTTCTTCGGCAACCCTGGCAGTGGCGATTCAGGGCCCCAGTATCGCTCCGGGCTGGGATCGGGCGTTATCGCACGCTCGGATGGTTACATTATCACCAATAACCACGTCATCGCACAGGCCGATGAGCTAGAGGTCAGCTTTGCTGATGGGCGCTACCTGGAGGCCAAAGTCATCGGCACCGACCCGAACAGCGACCTCGCTGTCATCAAGGTTGACGCGACCGATCTGCCTTCCATCTCCTTTGGCAGCCTGGACAACGTCCGCATCGGGCAGTGGGTGATGGCTTTTGGCTCACCGCTTTCCGAAGATTTGGATAACACCGTCACGGCAGGCATCGTCAGCGCGATGGGTCGTACAAGCCGCAATCTCTCGTCGCTGAACCTGTATGCGGCTTTCATCCAGACAGATGCGGCCATCAACCCCGGCAACTCGGGTGGCCCACTGGTCAATTTGCAGGGGGAACTCGTTGGGATTAACTCGGCCATTCTGTCACGCTCGGGTGGTAACCAGGGCATCGGCTTTGCTATCCCGGTGAATGTGGTCGAGAACGTCGTCGGTCAGTTGATCGACAAGGGTCGTGTGGAAAGGGGCTTTCTGGGGGTACATTTTGATCAGGTGCCAGCCTCCCTCGCCGACGCGCTCGATGTTCCGCGTGGTGCAGCACAGGTCACGAGCGTGCAGCCCAATAGTGCCGCCGAAGATGCAGGCCTTCAGGAAGGCGATATCATCGTCGAAGTGCAGGGCCAATCGCTCCGCGACGCTAACCAGCTTCGGACCATCATCAGCAACCAACTGCCGGGGGATGAACTCGAACTGCGCCTCGTCCGCAACGGCGACGAACGCACAGTGACCGCTACGCTCGGCACGCTTGACCTCGATGAGGCGATCTCATCCAACATGCCCAACCGCGGTAATGACGATGAGGAGAGCAGCATGGAGCAACTCGGCCTCAGCCTCAGCGATGTGACGCCGACGATGCTCCAGCGCCTTGGTGTTGAAGACGCAGACGACATCACAGGCGTTGTCATCACCGACATTCAGACGGGCAGCACCGCCTACCGCGACGCCGAACTGCGTCGCGGCGACATCATCACCGAAGTGGACCGGGAGCCGATAGCCAATCTGTCCGACTTCCGCTCGGTCTATCGCGAGATTAACAAAGGCGATACCTTTCTGGTGCGCGTCTTGCGTGCTGGCGGTGGAGAACTGCGCCCCTTCCTGACGGCGCTGACAAAGCCGGAATAAGCCACCTTTATCATCCTCAACCAGCAGCCCCTGGGGTCATTACGACCTTAGGGGTTGTTTATTTTTCACCGCTTCCCTGACGTACGTAGTAGCCATCGAACCACGGCGCCCACGTCTCTCCGCCATCGGTCGTTTGCTCAAATAATTGCCGGACGCGCCCGTCGGGAAGCAGCGTCCAGGTACCCCGTAGTGGACTGCTTTCCCCGTTGCGGTTGGTGAGTTCTCCTTCGAGGACCATCGCTCCGTCTTCGTTGAGTTCCCCTTCCAGATAAATGACAGAGGCCCCGCTTGCTACCCACTGCTGCACCCATTTTTCTTTGCCCGGATCGTAGTAGTTGATGCTCATGCCAGTGCCACCACCGCTACCCTTCCAGCGTTCCACCAGAAGACACCCCTGCTCATCCTTCTGGATGCTGTTGGCGCCAGCCACTTGGCCCTGGGCGTTGATCACATCCCACTCCCCTACCCAGAAATCGAACGCCCGGTGCTTTTCTGAAAACGCGCACGGGCGGGCATTTTTGTCGGCTTGCGCCAGGATCTCGTCAAACCGCTCGTCTTCCTGCAAGGCGGCCAGCGCGGTGCTACTCGTTAGGGTCTGCTGGCTGGAGAACCCTGCTGCTGTTGCTTTTTCGAGCCAGGCGAAGGCATCATCGGGTTGCCCGGTGAGTGCGTAGAGTTCACCTAGATTCACCTTGACAATGGGCGGACTGCCGGTTGCATCCAGCTTGGTGTAGATGTCGATGGCCTTGTCGTACTGCTCTAGCTGACGCAATGCACTCCCGTAGAGCCACATGGCCCTTCCATTGTCGGTGTCCTCTTCGAGAATAGCCTCGAAAGCTGCTGCTGCCTTTTCCCAATCTTCGGCCTGGAGATGGGCCTGCGCTTCTTCCATCGTGGGTGCCTGCGCATAGGCAGACGGCCCAAACAGGCATGCGCTTAAAAGCAGTATGATGATGAAAATGTGTTTCTGGTCCATGGATGAATCTCCCTGCATGATGGCAGATTATGGATACGTTATTTGACGAGAACGAGCACCCGCGATGCCGCTTGCGTCCCGGCATGGAGTCGATACAGATAGACCCCCGACCCAACCCTTTTGCCCTGGACATTCGTTCCATCCCAGGCGACAGCATAGGTACCCGCCCCTTGCTCGCATTGCACCAGCATGTTCACGAGCCATCCCTGCCTGTCCTAGATCAACAGCGTAATAGACCAGGACCCCGCCAGGGTGTAGTTTTCTAAGCATAGGGTTCCTCTGACCAGCGTGCCTGTAGGAAACCTGTGCTGCACCTCAAATTTTCCTCAGATGCGCTTGACGTCTTGTTTTGCAAACCTCACACGGATACCCCTTGAAACACCGGGTCAATCCCTTCTACATTGCCACAACGGACGCGTTTGCGTTATTTTGCCCGTTCTGACAAGCCCTAACCCTGTCTGCCCCGATGGAGCCCTTCGACCGCCGCTTCTACATTGATGACTGGCTTATCGACCCTCGCCTGCATCGCATCTTCGGCGAAGAAGGCACGATATTGATTGAGCCGAAGGTGATGCAGGTGTTGACCTGCCTGGCAGCACATCCCGGCGAAGTGCTAGACCGGGACACGCTGCTGGACGATGTGTGGGGCGATACGGTGGTGACGGATCATGTGTTGACACGCTCAATCTCAGAACTGCGCAAGGTGTTCGGCGATGATGCGCGCAATCCCTCGGTCATCGAAACCATCCCCAAGACGGGCTACCGCCTCATTGCATCCGTAAAGGTGGCAGGCGACGGCCTCAGCAGCCCGCTCCCCGGCAACTCGGTCCACAGTGCGCCCGCCGAAGTCCACCTGTCCCCCACCTTTGTAACGACGCAAACAGCCCCAACCCGCGGCCTACACCTCAGCCTGATGGTAGGTCTGCTGGCCCTGGTGCTAATGGCTTCAGCGTGGCTTGTGCTGCAACCGAAGCATCCGATCCAGCCGCTCCCATCCCAACTGCTCACCAGCCTGCCGGGGGTAGAGAGCAATCCGCTGTTCTCGCCCGATGGGCAACGGGTAGCGTTTACCTGGCAGCAAGACCCTGCACAGCCGCATCAACTATTCGTCAAGCTGATCGGGGCAGAAACCCCGCTCCAGCTCACCCACGACACTACCCGTGCATACCTGGGTGCGTGGTCACCGGATGGCAGCCAGATTGCCTTTCGCCGCTACGGCCCTGACCAGTGCGGTATCTACGTGGTCTCGGCGCTGGGTGGACCAGAACGCAAGCTGATCGACTGTAGCGCGTCTCGATTCAGCCTCGACTGGTCACCGATGGGCACCTGGCTGGCTGCTTCATACACCGATTCGACTGCTAGAGGACTGGTGCTGATCAACCCAGAGACAGGCACATCGCGACGCCTTACAACCGTAGAAGACCGTGGATTTGATCGCCTGCCTCGCTTTTCACCAGATGGTGCCTACCTTGCCTTTGTTCGCACGGCACATCAGAGCATGGAGGATCTTTTTCTCGTCCCTACTGATGGTGCCGAGCCACCCCGCCGGCTTACCACCGACCAGCGCCACATTCCTGGTTTCAGTTGGAGGGCGGATGGCGAAACGCTCGTCTTTTCCTCAAACCGGGCGGGCAACTACAAACTCTGGCGGATCCCCGCCACAGGCGGCGAGCCCGTCTGGCTGGCCGAGGCCGGAGCCTATGACCCTGGTGGCGTCAGCATCGCGCCGGATGGGCGCATGGTCTATGCCGAGTGGGATTATGAGATCAACATCTGGAAAGCACCGCTGTCCCCCGCCACCCCTGAAGTACCAGCCTCCGAGCGCTGGATTGCTTCATCGCGATGGGACTTTCACCCCGGCTATTCACCCGACGGCACCCGCATCGCCTTTACCTCGAACCGGATGGGCTCACCGAACCTCTGGGTAAGTCAGGCCGATGGCTCGGATCCACTCCGCCTCACCGACTTCGAACACACGTTCATTGGCCTGCCCAGTTGGTCGCCGGATGGACAGCAGATCGCTTTTGATGTTCACAGCGACGACCACACGGTCCTGTTTGTGATAGATGCGGAAGGGGGACAGCCCCAGCGTCTGTCCCAACCAGGAGGGGATCACCGTAATCCAACCTGGTCCCGCAATGGCAAATGGATTTACTATGCCTCGAACCGCAGCGGCTCGTGGCAACTCTGGAAAAAACCAGTGGCGGGCGGAGAGGCTATACCGATTACCAAAGACGGCGGCTATTACGGTATCGAATCGGCGGATGGCGCGACGTTCTATTTCAGCCGGTACGGCACACCGGGACTCTGGCAAATGCCTGCGCAAGGCGGAGCGGCAAAGCTCGTGCTAGAGTCCCTCGCCACCTCCCATTGGGGTAACTGGACGCTTGGCCCGGACGGTGTCTATTTCCTCCAGAGCCAATCCAACGTGCCCCGCCTCCAACGCTACGATCCCACCACGGGCACTCTCACCGAGGTGGTCAAGCTGCCTCCAGGTGTGCTGGGGCACCA
>DATGCC010000846.1:0-3822 GCA_035312345.1 Rhodothermales bacterium | reverse complement strand
TGGTGCGCGGCTACCACGCCTTCATCCGCGATGATACACTGAGCACCATCGAAACCCACCGACAACAGATTCAGGCACTCACCCGCTCGTACCGTTTTCATCGCCCGGTGGAGCGGCTCCGACAAAACCAGCAGCGCCTCGACGATCTAACAGCCCGCCTCCACCGCAGCATGCACCAACACCTGCGCACCGCCCGGCAACGGCTTGCTGCCACCCAGCAAACCCTCGCCCTGCTCGACCCACAACGCCCTCTGCAACGGGGCTATGCCCGAATCGAGCGTCAGGGGCAACCCATCAAAAAAGCGGCGGCGTTACGCCCGAAGGATGATATCACGTTGATCTTTGAGGACGGTACCCGGCAAGCCAACGTTATCAAGTAAGTTTCAATTATTTTTGAAACACCGCACCTTGCGGATCGTTTTGCAAAAGACAACGTAGGGAGATGCGTTTGTAGCCAAACCGTAACCGGTTTATTTTCAGGACGCTCCTTATCTTCGAGTTTCTCGCAGCCCACTCTAAAAACACATGGCTTCTAAGACTGCTGAAGTAACGCTGGAGCTAGAGCCTGAAACACGGCTGGCGGTCATCGATGTCTCCAAGCAGTTGGTCGATCATCATGGTGAGGCGCTGGCACCGTACCGCAAGCATCTCTACTGCTCGTACCATACAACGGCGGGCTACCTGGAGCAGAGCCTGTGCGCCCGGATGCAGCACAGCCGCGAGTCGGTTGAGGCGCTGGTTCAGTCCACGCAGAAGCTCTTCCCGGCCGGGGCGTCTTACCATCACGACCAGATGCACCTGCGCACCGAGCTGACGGAGGAGCAGAAACTGGTGGAGCCACACAACGCCGACTCGCACCTCGCCTTCATCTCGCTGGGGCTGGAAAACTGCGTCACCTACGACAACCACCCCGACACACCCGTCTACTTCATCGACCTGGATGGCGTCAATGGAGACATGCGGCGGCAGCGACAAACGACGGTGGTAGGCTACAATGAGGAGGCGCAGGTCGCCGAGCATGAGCTGGTCATTCCTGTTTCCAAGCACGCCATCGACTCGGTCAACCTGAAAGACCCTCGGCTTGGTATCATGGAGCAACTGAACGAACTGCTCCAGCACTACGAGATCGGCAAGGGCCGCGTCATCCTGTCGCTTGATTCATCCGAGCAACAGGCCGGCCTGACGGTCAATGAGTATGAGACCCTGCTGATGAAGCACGACCTCGCCGAGGTGTTGCACAATCCAATTCGGTTCATGGCCGAGAAAGGCATGAACATGCTCCGCGATCCCATGGCGATCCGCAACAAGGCAAAGAACTACGTCAAGTACGACCTCGTGCAAATCGTCAACGAGGTGATTGATGCGCTGGGGCTGAACGAATCCCTCGTCGAGCGCGTCATCGACAAGTTTGCTGCAGCCTCCGCCTCTCGCCGCCTGCGCATGAAGCGCTCCGTGAGCCTGCTGGTCAACAACTTTGAAGCCGAGCACGGCTCTATTGTGCAGGGTACCTATCAGAGTCCCATCCTCGTGCAGTGGGAGAAAGCCGAGGCCCAGAACCGCCGCATCAACGTTCGACTGATTCGGTTCGAGTAGGCGGCACACAGGGCGATACGTTGCCATTCCAGCCCCGTCACAATTCCCGGGCTCCTTCTACCTGAATGTTACACCTCGCTGTCAACCGAAAGGAGCAGGCGCTCGTTTACTGAGGAGTCGATGTATCCACCGTAGTGCTCCCCTTTGAGTTGAGCAGATGAACACCTCCTCCGATAACGTCCTCATCATTGAAGACAGCCAACACCTCTCGTTCGTCCTGGCGGAATTGTTACAAGAACGCGGGCTGGAAGCTGCCACCGCCAAGACGGGTAACGACGGGCTACGCCTGGCCCGTGAACTGTCGCCGCAACTGATCCTCAGCGACTACAACCTTCCTGAAATCACAGGCCTGGATGTACTCAAAGAATTGCAGGCAGACGCATCCACAGCCGATATTCCCTTCATCCTGGTTACCGCGCACGGCAACGCGGGCTTACGCGACGAATGCCTGGAAGCCGGAGCCAAAGCCGTGCTCTTTAAGCCGTTTGCAGCCGAAGACCTCTTTGAGGTGATCGCGCCTTACGTTCATGGGCTGGGACAACCCACTGGCGGGTAAGGTGTCCTTGGGGGGGCGTTCTTTTCAGGACAACAGGGCAAATATGAATCCCCATCACCGTAATACAATATATTCACCAATACAATATTCTCCCGGCCTGCTCGTTAGGTGAAGTATCCGCCCTGCTTCCCTCACCCGATGCAATCAGGCCATGAAACGAACCGTTACAACACTTCTATTTCTGCTGCTCCCCCTCTTTGCCTTTGCCCAAGAAGGCAGCGTGCTCTACGAGGAGACTATACAAATCGACATTGAGCTTCCCCCCGGCATGGAGCACATGGCGGAGCAGATTCCTTCCTCTCGCACAACGAACAAGCAACTCTATTTCAACGCCTCCTCCGCCCTGCTCAAAGATGCGTCCCAAGAAGAATCTGGCGACGAGGATGTATCCTTTGCTAGCGATGGCGGCAATGTACGTTTTCGCATGATGGGCAACCGTGCAGAAAATGCGACTTACACGCATTTCGATGAGGACGTACAGGTCGAAAAGCGGGACTTCCTCGGCCGAACTTTTTTGATTACGGGAACCCCCGAACCGCTGGCGTGGCGCTTGACCAATGAGCGTAGCGAATTCCTGGGCTATCTCTGCCAGAAAGCCCTCGCTACCCGCGACAGCACTACCATTGAAGCCTGGTTTACACCAGAGATTCCGGTGCCTGCCGGACCGGGCTCCTATGGCGGCCTGCCGGGCCTCATCCTGGTCGTCAACGAGAACGACGGACAGCGCAGCATCGTGGCAAAGGAACTGTCCCTCGATCCCTTGAGCGAGGATGCCATCGTTCCCCCGACGGAAGGAAAAGAAGTGACACAGGCCGAGTTCGACGCCATCGTAGAGGAGAAAATGAAAGAGATGGGCGTCGAGCGCAGCGGACAGGGCGGTGCCCGCTTTATCATTCGTGGCCATTGATATTCGACAACGGACCCTTGTGGGTCCACCAGAAATCTTTGTTCTTCTCACCCGAAATGCAGGCCGTGCCATGTCTTTTTCCCAGCCAGTGCTTCGCTGCGTTGCTGTCCTTTTTCTTGCCCTCCTGTATTGCCTGAGTATGGCCCGGCCCGGCCTGGCGCAGAGCCGCGTTAATGTTACGGGCTTTGTGACCGACTCCACCGATGTGGGCCTCGAAGGCGCGACGGTCGTGGCGTTGCAGGCGGCGGATTCCGTGCTCGTGAGCTTTGGCGTGACACGGCCTGATGGTGCCTTTCGGCTGCGGCGCATGCCTGCGGGCGACTACCTCTTGCAGGTGACGTTCGTGGGATTTGCCCCGTTTGAGCAAGCCATCACCGTTGGCGAGGAGGATCTAGCTGTGGGGCGGCTGCCGCTCAAAGAAGCCGTGTCTGACCTCGACGAACTGGTCATCAGCGCCGAGCATGTGCCGATACTCATCAAGTCGGATACGCTCGAATACAACGCGGCGGCGTTTAACACGCGCCCGAATGCCAATGTGGAAGAACTGCTCAAGCGGCTCCCTGGCGTAGAGGTAGAACGCGACGGCTCGATCAAGGCCCAGGGCGAGGATGTGAAGCAGGTGCTGGTAGATGGCAAAGAGTTCTTTGGCAAAGACCCCACCATTGCTACCCGCAACCTGCCCGCTGACGCCGTGGACAAGGTGCAGGTGTACGACAAGAAATCTGAGATGGCGGAATTCACGGGCGTCGATGACGGGCAGGAAGAA
>DATGCC010000845.1:0-4348 GCA_035312345.1 Rhodothermales bacterium | reverse complement strand
GATATGGCCCATTCGCCTTTCAGGATTTTGACAGGCCGGAAGCTGGACAGGTAAAACGCCGGATAGATGCCCGCCAGCAATCCAACGGCCACCGAAAAGCCGACCAACGTCAGCAGGTGCCATCCGTTGGCGAAGACGCTGTCTACCAGCACCGCCCCGGTGATGTAGGAGAACGCCGCCAGCATCCCCTCGGCCATGCCCGCCGCAATCACCATCGCCAGTACGCTGAACACCACCGTCTCTGCCAGAAACTGCTGCACGAGGGCCGGTTGCCCGGCTCCCAGCGTTTTCTTCACGCCTACTTCTTTGGCCCGAATAGACGACCGGGCCGTCGTGAGGTTGACGTAGTTCATCCCGGCAATGAGCAAGATGAACACGCCAATGAGCCCCAGGATGTACACCTGCGCCGGGCTGCCACCGGGCCCTAACTCAAAGTTGAAACTCGAATGCAGATAAATGCCGGTGAGCGGCTGGACAAAAAACTCTACTGCTGTCGGGAGTTCGGCCCATTCTTCGAACGAACCTGAGAACCCGCTGGACGGATAGGCATGACGTTCACGCACCGCTTCTACGGCACGCTCCAGGTCGGCCTGCGTAGCATCCGGGCGGAGCTTGACATAGTTATAATAGCTTACATTCGTCCAATTCGTGTACGGGTCTTGCGGCACCAGCGGCAACCAGAAATCTGCCGCAAAGTGCGTCTTGCCCGGTGGCATTTCGACGACGGCGCTTACCCGGTGCGCCTCTTGCTCTTTGCCCACCAGCAGCACACGCCCGATGGCCGATTCATCGCCGAAATATTTCTGCGCCAGCCGATCCGACAAGATGATCTCGTCAGAGGCATGGAGCGCTGTTTCCGGATCTCCTGCCAGAAAGCGGTAGGAAAACATCTGAAAGAATGCGCTATCGCCATACAGGTAGTTTGGCTCTTCATACCTCTGCTCATCCACAAAGATGGGTAGCGCGCTTCCGCCCCGCTGCAACCGGGCCGCCTCTTCGATAATGGGCGTTTCCTGGGGCAATACATCCAGCAGCTGCTGCTGGCTGTTGGCAAAGCCGCCCATGTTGAAGAAGTCCGTTGCGATCCGGTAGATGCGGTCGCTGTCCTCAAAGTGCTGGTCGTAGGTGAGTTCCTGCCGCACGTACAGCGCAAGCACGAACGCAGCAGCAATACCCAGCGCCAGTCCGCCCAGGTTCAGGAAGGAGTAGCCCGGATATTTCCGCAGATTTCGCCAGGCGAGTTTGAAATGGTTTTTGATCATGGGTTTATGGTTTATGGCTCAGGGTTGGAGGAAACACCATAAAACAAGAATCCTGTCATTCGTAGCGAAGGCTTTGGGCTGGATCGATGCGAGCAGCACGAATGGCTTGAAAACCAACGGTGGCGAAAGCAACACCGAGGGCGAACACAACGACGCCTAACAGCAACAGGGGACTGATCGCAATGCGAAAAATACGGTCGCCCTTCTCGTGAAAGCGGTCAAAGCTCAGCTCATCCTGCACGTATAGCCCAATGAGCAGGCAGCACATAATGCCCAGCGCTGGCCCAAAGACGTTAATAAACGCATAAGCCGGGCTACGTTGTAGATTCCGAAGCGCGATTTTGAGATAGTTCTTGAGCATACGTTTACTCATACCTGAGCGATTGCACGGGATCGGCGAGGGCGGCGCGGATGGCGTGGTAGCTCACCGTAAGCCAGGCGACAGCGACTGTCAACACGCCCGTCAGCACGAAAATGCCGACGCCGATCTCCGCCTGATACGCGAAATGCGCCAGCCACCGTGTCATGCCGACATACGCGAGCGGCGCACCAAGGACGAAGGCGAGGGCGATGAGCTTAAGCAGATCCATTGAGAGCAAGAGTATGATGCCGGGCACCGTCGCGCCGAGGACTTTGCGGACGCCGATTTCTTTGGTGCGTTGCTCAGCGGTGAACGCGGCGAGGCCGAACAGACCCAGGCACGCAATCACGATGGCCAGCACGGCGAAGATGCCAAACAGGCTGCTCAACTGCGCCTCGGCGCGGTAGAGGGCCTCGAAGCGTTCGTCGAGGAACGCGTACTCGAACGGGCGCTCAGGGTTAAACTGCTGCCACGCAGCTTCTAGGTCGGACAGCGTCGCCGCGATGTTATCCGGTTGGAGGCGGACGGAGAGATAATCGTAGTAGTACGAGTTCGGTAGAATGTGTAGGATCATCGGCTCAATGGTGTGACGCAGCGAGTTGTATTGAAAATCCTGGATGACGCCGACCACCGTACCCTGCTTGCGAATTTCGCCATTAAACCAGACCTGAAGCATCAGCTTCTGCCCCACGGGGTTCTCCATCCAACCCAACCGTTGAGCGGCGCTCTCGTTGATGAGAAACGCCTCTGTAGCATCGGTGGCAAAGTCCTCTGAGAAGTCACGCCCGGCGATAATATCCAGGCCGTAGGTTTCCACATAGTCGTGGTCTACCGTCAGCGTCAGTAGTTCCAGGCTGTCCTGCGCAGCGTTTTCTGGCTTGATGAGGAAGTCGTGCAACCCGGGACTGTAGCTGGGCATTCCCGAAGACGCCGTCACCACCTGCACGCCCGGCAGCCGTTCCCAAGCCTCCTTGAGCAACTCGTGGTGCAATTGATTTTCTATATCCCGCAGCGGCACGAGGGCAACATGCTCCTTGTCAAACCCGAGCCGCTCGTTCTGCACATAATCAAGTTGCTGATAGACGATGACCGTGCCGATGATGAGTGCTATCGAAATCACGAACTGGAACACGACCAGCCCTTTCCGAAACAGCACTGCCGAGGGGCTGCCCGCCACCGTCGTAGTCCCCTTGAGCACACGCACCGGACGAAACCGTGACAGGTAAAACGCCGGATAGCTCCCCGCCAGCAGCCCCACCACCACAACCGTTGCGACGAGCATCAACGGCACAGACCAGTGAACGAATACACCCGTCGCCAACGCCTTACCCGAAAGCTGATTAAACACGGGCAGCAACCCCTCAACGAGCATCAGCACAAGGGTCAGCGCCAGGGCCACCAGCAGCATCGACTCGCTCAGGAATTGGCGGATAAGTTGGCCACGCCGGGCACCTAGCGTCTTGCGCATCCCTACCTCCTTCGCCCGGCCTGCCGCCCGTGCCGTGGCAAGGTTCATAAAGTTGATGCACGCAATCAGCAGAATGAAAAAAGCAATGACGCCGAACAGGTAGACGTAGGTAATGTCATTCCCCGGCGTCAACTCGCCCTCGCGGTTGGCGTAGAGGCGGATGTCCGTGAGCGGCTCGACGTGAAGGCTGCGCGTAGCCGTGCGGCGCTCGCCCATGTGTTTGAGCGAAAAGGCAGGCATCTGTGCTTCCAAGTCGGCGGGCGTCGTGCCTTCGGCGAGAAGAGCATAGGTGTAGAGCGGCGGGTGGTCCCAGTTCTGCGGATCCTCAATCCAGGTGCCATAGATCGTTCGCATGCTGGAAAAGGAAGCCAAAAAGTCGAAGCGGAGATGCGTGTTGGGCGGCGGATCGGGCATTACGCCTCTGACCCTGAAGTCGTAGGTATCCTCATCTGCGCGCCCCTGGATGATTTGTCCGACAGGCTCCTCGTCCCCAAAATATTTCTGCGCGGTCGTCTCAGTAAGAATGATGGAAAAGGGTGCAGCCAAGGCGGTTCGCGCATCGCCCTGAGCCAAGGGAAAGCTAAAGACCTCGAAGAACGTCGAGTCCACGAAGAGCACGCCATCTTCCTGGTAGGCGGTGTCTGTGTCGCGGTTGATGAGTAGCGGGTAGGGCAACACGCGTACGGCTTGTTCAATACCTGCGAAGTCTTCCTCCAGCGCAGGAGCCAGCGGCCCATACGTCGTGGCAAGCCGACTCAGGTGATCCTCTTCCTGCCAGTCCTCGGCTATGCGAACGATGCGATCGGCGTGTTCGTGGAAGCGGTCGAAGCTCAGTTCATCCACCACATACAACACGATGAACGTGCAGCACGCCAGCCCCACGGCCAGACCAGTGACATTGATGGCCGCGTAGAGCGTGTGCTTACGCAGGTTGCGGAGCGCGATCTTGAGGTAGTTTTTGAACATCAGCTATTAGCCGTCAGCTATCAGCTTTAAGAGGAAAGAAAACGGTGAGGGTGGAGCGGCTGAAAGCTAATAGCTGACAGCTTAAAGCTTATTCATACCGCAGCGATTCCACCGGGTCAGCCAGCGCCGCCTTGATGGCCTGATAACTCACCGTCAGCAGGGTAATCAGCAGCGCCAGACCCCCTGCCAACAAGAAGACCCCGGCCCCTATCTCGGTGCGATACGCGAAGTCTTCCAGCCAGCGGTTCATAGCGAAATAGGAGAGCGGAGCTGCGACCACAAAAGCAGCGA
>DATGCC010000844.1:0-3585 GCA_035312345.1 Rhodothermales bacterium | reverse complement strand
TTCGTCAGCATTGTTGCTTTCCTGAATCGCTCTATGATGGACGTGTGATGGTACTTCGGATATACCAAATGCTTTTCGCGCTTGGCTTGCTTCAAATTAATGAACGAAATGTGCGGGAATGGGGATGGCGGGGCAATTTATCATTGCTGCGCCTTGCTGTCTAACATGGCACATCCCGTGAGCGTCAGGTTGCCTGCCATGCGTTAGCGGCTATGGAAGGGAATCAAGCAAGGAGCATGCTTAACGATCTCCTGCAAGACCAGAGAATAGAGGTCGCTGTGCAGGCTGCACGCATCCTTGAAGAGCACCAAGGAGCAACCGCAAAAACAAGAGCCATACTTTGTACCTGGAACGAACGACGTATTTCGGCAGAGCCCAATAATGTTCTCCCATATAAGCCTGTTTTCGACAAGTCAAAGCTAACGAGATTCAATGATTTTAAGAAACAGGTTTTGTCGATGCGCAACAAAGGCAACTTTTATGGATGATGGTTCTTTGCAGATTCTGACAAAGCAAAATGCTGCTGTTGTGCTGTGTGTTTTGATCTGTTGTCTTGCAGGCTGTGCGCCCCGCGCCTATGTCTTGCAAGAAGGTGCCCCGCCGTTGCTCATGGGCGAGTTTGAAGATGATTATGGCATCTACTATTCGATCTCTGCGCAGGCATGGACGCAATATCCCTCCTCCACGTATCACATCACGCAATGGCACCCCGACGCGCAGTATCTCATTGCGCAGAACGCTGCCGACAACCCGAGCGATGGCGGCCTGTGGACACGGATCGATTGGATTGAACTATCCGAGATGTCGCCCTACGAATGGGCCTTCTGCCTGAGCGTCTATGATGCAACTACGGCAGCCGAGGCCGAAGCAGCAACTATCGTCCAGCGCGATACGCCCCGCACTGGCTGCAACGGGTATCCTTTCTCGCGGATGAAGCGGAAGAGCGCAGAGTAACTCGGAACGCTACTGCCCCACCAGAAAGACGGCGTTGCTGAAGAGCAGGCGACCGTTGTACCAGAAGCCGCGGAAGAGCGGATCGTCGAGCAGGTAGATGACGGCACCGCGCCCCATGTTTTGCACACCGAAGGCAAGCGTGTTTTCCAACTTGTCGGCAGCTTTGGCTCCGGCAAAGCCGCTCACGCGGGCATCCTCGCGGAGCACGCCTACGTTCCAGTCGTCCTCCAGAAACGCATAGGTGTCGTCGCCGCGCTTGAGGATGAAGTAGGTGGAGCCGTATCCAAAGGCGAGCGGGTGTGTGTGGTCCACCTGCACACGGAAGATCGCGCCGGAGACATCGTCCGAGATAGCCTGGCGTTCACGTTCGGCATAGGTGCGAAGGGCGTCTTCCGGCTGCTTATCTTCATCTTCGTCTTTTTCTTCTTCCTTGCGTTTTAGCGCGAAGCCCTCCTTGCCTGCCAGGAACGTTGCACCACGCTCCATCGCCACGAGCCGCCCGCCCTCGCGGATCCAGGCGCGCACCTCGCCGAGGCGTTCGTCGGTGAGCACTTCGCCGTAGGAGCCGCTGGGCAGGATCAGCACGTCGTAAGCATCCAGGTCGATGCTACCGAAGTCGTCGGCGTGGAGGAGCGTGACGGGGTAGCCGAGTTGCTGGTCGAAGAAGTGCCACACCTCGCCTACAGCATAAGAAGAAAGCGGACTACCTGCGAGAACAGCGATGTCTGGTTTCTCCAGAAACGACACATCCGATGAGCCGAAGTCGGCCCCGCGGGTAACGTAGCCGGTAGCGACCGGGTAGATGGGCTGGTTGTGCTGCGCCGCCGCGTCGCGGATGATCTGGTCGAAGCGGTCGCCGAGGGCGTCGTTGCCGGTTCGGGTGAGGATGAGCGTGCCCCGCTCGTAGCGCTGCCCATCCATCTCGAAGGGCCCGGTGGCAAACCGCAGTTTGATATCGTGCTGAAGGATGTCGGCCAGCAACTGCACGTCCTCGAAGCTCTGCCACTCAGCCAGGTAGGCGTAGGGACGATTGATGTCGGGCGTTGTTGATAGGGTGGGCGGCGCATCCGCTGTGCCTGCGTCGAGACGGTCGGTCAGCGCATAGGTTTCCAGGCCGTAAACGTACGGCAGGGCCCACGAGGTGATGTCGTAGCTGAGCGAATCATCGAGCACCGGCTCCGGCTCAAAAAGCACACCCGCCAGCAAGCCCTTCGGCTGGTCGGTTTGTATCACCAAGTCGCCCGGTGTGACGGAGACGCTGCCCGTGCGTCCCTCGCCGAAGCCGAAGCCTCGGACCTGGGTGCTGCCTGTAGCATAGCTGTAGCGGATGCCCTGGTGATCCAGCAGCGTTGCCAGCGCCTGTACCTTGTCGCGGTTGTCGCCTTTCACGACGAAGGTTTCGTAATCTCCCCGCGATGCACTCGTAAAGTAGTCAGCAAATTCAGCGACGATTTGCTCGTGGTTGTTCGCCGCTGTCTCGACGGTCGAAAGGCTGGTGGTATGGTGATGGTCGATGCGGTCGCGCAGGGTGAGTGTGTCGCCTTCGGCGGTGATGATGCCGAGGCCCGCCCGGCCCGAGCCGCCCTGTTCGTACGTCATCCCCACGGCCCCGTTGAAAGTGGGCCAGGTGTCGCCGTAGCCGGGGTAGAAAAGGTCGAAGACCTGCCGGGTGAAGTAGAGCCAGCCCTCACGGTCGAAGTAGCGCGTGTGGTTCTCGCCGATCATCGTCTGCAAGGTGCGCTGCCACGGTGTGATGCGCTTATGGAACGGCTCGGCGGCAGGCGCGAAGTAATACGGCGCGTTGACACCCTGCTCGTGGAAATCGACATGGACGTGTGGCATCCAGCGGTTGTAGAGCGGCAGGCGTTGCTGTGTCTCGATCTGCGTAGCCCACGCCCAGTCGCGGTTGAGGTCGAAGTAGTAATGGTTAGTACGTCCGCCGGGCCACGGCTCGTGGTGCTCGCGCCCATCCGGGTTCGGATTTGGGAAGTGCCCTACCATGCGGTTGTACCAGTTCACATAGCGATCGCGCCCATCCGGGTTGATGCACGGGTCGAGGATGACAACCGTGTTTTCGAGCCAGGCTTGCGTCTCGGCATTGTTCGGGTTGGCGAGGTCGTAGAGCGTTGCCATCGCCGCCTCAGTGCTTACGCTCTCGTTGCCGTGGACGTTGTAGCTGAGCCAGACGAGCGCCGGATTGGTGTTGCCATCGGTGCCTGCCGCCATACCCGTGCGGCCCAGGTTGTCCGTGCGGATCTGCTCCAGCCGCGCCATGTTTTCGGCAGAGGATACGTAGGCCACCATCAGCGGGCGACCCTCGTAGGTCTCGCCGTAGCGTTCCAGCCGGACGTTGGGTGCCTGCGCCGCGACGTGCTCCACATAATCTACCACCCGATGGTGCCGCGTGAAACGGCTGCCGAGGTCATAGCTGAGAAATTCAGCAGGCGAGAGCAAGCCGTCCTGCGCGTGGCTCGTGGCAATCAGCGTACAGAGCAGCAGAAGCAAGGACAATCGGCGAAGCAGCATGGACATGATCTTTAAGCGGATGGAAGGGTTGAGACGGCTGCAAGGTACGCCGTTTATGGTTTGGGGTTCAAGACTTACAGTCTATGGTTTACAACATTGAAGGTT
>DATGCC010000843.1:0-12829 GCA_035312345.1 Rhodothermales bacterium | reverse complement strand
TCGTCTATTACAAACTCGAATTGGAGATCTGCGGTTGTGCTCATGGTTTAATTTGATGCTCCTAAAAGGGCAAGGTCATACCTGAGCCAGATCTTGGCTGGTGCCTCAAGTCGTTTGTTGGCCTCTGGCACCGGCTATCTGCTCACGGATAGGGACGGGGGCTTCGTAAGCTACAGGAAAATCACCATTGACGTGCACAGCCAGTGGAATATATTTGTGAATCCCCGGAATGAACGGACGTGTCAGATCCATCACGGCTCCATAGAGCAATGTGCATTGCCTGTCTGCCGGACGGCACACGAGACTGTGTAGCCGAGGCTTTACCACTTCGCGTCGGTGCTCTACCTGCATCTCTATGCGTGGCGGCGAGGGCACCTGGAACATCAGGTTGGGTTCTTCGGGATGCATCCCCCTGATGGACACAGGGGTATTCGGCAACAACCCCGGAACCACCAGGCCATGCGACGCCCCCTGGTAGAAAGCAGGCATCGGCCCCAGCATGGCATGCCGTTCGCGAGAGGCTGTGCGAAAACCAGGCGCGACAAAACCCTGCTGTACTTCCGGCAACGTTCGGTCTTCTGGACCAGGATACCACGCATCGGGACCGTCAAGGAAATGTACATAGCGGGGAAACATCATCGGATGGACCCATTCGTAACACCACGGCAGCGGCTGCTGATGCCAGAGACGCGGATCGCGTGTGATGAGCCGAGCCGGGGTAAGCAAGTTGGACGGATCCTCCAGGTTGGGCATCTCAAAGTCCTCTACCGGATCGGGCTGCACGAGATAGCCTTTGCCAAACGGATTGCGCGGATACAGGCCGGGATGATCGCGTTGCAGCTTCATCAGCAACACCTCCGGTGGCGCATTTTCCAGGGTAGGATCAGTAACCCGGAAATCGGCACCGCCATAAGCGTTTTCCCAGATCAGCGGCATCTCTTCCATCGGCTCCGGCGGTGTGATGCGCACCTGCCCGTGCCCGGCCCACTCTACCCAGCGCTGTCCAAAGACCGCTATCTCTTTGCTGAACGATCCTACCGACACCGCTACTTCCATCTGGGGCGTAGCCCGGCCAAACGGCGCATAGGCCGACCCCTGCACCACGACATCTGTCGCTGTCTTTACGTACCAGAAGTCGGTGCCGGGCTTGATCACCGGATCGATCTCTGGGTCACGCATGTCGTGTTCGAGCGGCTCCGGCGCATCAATCACACCCTGCTGCCCGGCAATGCGAAAGGTTTGCTTGACCAGGGCATAGGCATACGGTCCCGTCTCCGGGTGCATGGCCAGGTCGATGATGGCATCGTAGGTATCACGAACAGGGGTGCGCGGCTCTCTCATGGCATGGCCTCGCCGTTAAACAGCCCCTGGTAGGCTTCCACGCGCTCACCGAATCCATCCAGGTTGCTCTGCCCGCCCAGCCCGGCCCCTTCCCCATCACCAAAGGTGTAGGAGACCTGTGCCCCTGCTGGCCCACCAAAAGATGGCGAGGCGACCTGCCAATTGCCATCGAAGACGCCGTTGATGACGAAGCCAGAGAGAGAGGCCAGGGTCTCTTTGGCCATGCCGCCCGTACCCAACACAGGAATAAGCTTTTTTACAACTTCCATACCGACCTGACCCAGGGCATTGGTTATGCGCTGGCGCAAACCCGCCGGGATGTAGCTTGCAATACGGCTATCCAGGCCGTCAAAGTATTTGCCCACCTTATAAAACAGGAAGTCGAGCGCCATCGCAACGGCGGCAGCAAGAATGCCTTTGAGCAGATCCATCAGCGTCATGCCTACCTTCACGCTGTTGAGCATGTGGGGTAGCGGGTAGACGAACGAGGTCGGAGCTGAGATAGGATCGCCGCAGGTCATCATGGGCATGGCAAACAACGTCTGGGCACACCCTACGGCCTTTTTGTTCATCTTGACGGTGCTGGCCGAAAAAATGATCTGCCGCTTCGAGAAGGGCCACATGATGGCATACCACACGTTCGGCGCAGGCGGAATCGTCACATCAGGAATCATTGTGCCACAGTCGTGGCTTTCCAGCACGATAAAGACATAGCGGTGCTTGACCGTTGTGGTAAACTTGTTCTGCCCGGCCAGGTAGCCCAGCGTCCACATCTGCGTGCAGGGTACTTCCACCGAAGGAATAGGAACGGGGGCGGGAATAGCAGGAGGAGCCAACTGGTTATGCGTGAGCATCCCGTACGAGAAGTCCCAGATGACGTTGACGGTAATCGGTATGTTTGGCGGAATAGGCATGGTATTCAGGCATCAGCGGATACATACCACCCTTCCTCGATCCGCAACCGCACCGCCCGTTCGGCTCCTTCTTCAAACGGAAATGTGAACGGCTTGCGGTAGGTAATGGTGAACAGCCCCTCTTCGGGATACAGCACCATCATTTGCGGAATCAGATCGCGTGTGGTAGTACGTCCGTTGTTGGTATAGTCGAAAAGGACACGAAGCGGAGGCAGCGCGAAGGCCCATCTCCCATCCGGCGTAGCATTCTGAAGCGTAAGCATCGCCCGCTCTGGCGGCAACGCAATCACCCAGTCAGGATGGGCGCGGTAGGTTGCGGCCTCCTGCTCCAGCAACCGGGCGTGGGTAAAATCTTCTGGCCCCTCTAACCCTTCTACAGCACGCGCTGCATGCAACCCAGAATCTGGAGGCATGGTAGCCCAGCACAGCGGGTCGGGGTTGTCATCGGGCTCCATAATGCGCGCCTGGGGATTTTCAAGGTTGGGAAGGAGACGGGTCTCGTCAAAGACGGGATAGCCGTTGGGAGATTCCAAGGCTCTGGCAATCCCCTCGGCCTGCGGACGTGGGTCGAAGCCACGCCCCAGCCGATTGCGGGCGTCCATCACCTCGACAGACGCTTCCTTGTCGATCTCCACGGTGGTAGCCCCTCCAAAGGCCTGTGCCCAGGTCATTGGCATACGCTCGAAAGGCACCGGATCCGTGGGCCGGGCTTGCCCAAACCCCTGCCCCCAGTGTCGATCTCCGACGACGAGTAGCTGGCGTTGTACAGCACCTACCGAGAGCGAAACCATTGTGGCGGGAGCCGGTCGCCCGTCAGGCGTATAAGCTGCACCGAGCAAGATAACCTCGAAGGTTGTGCTGGGCCGAACCAGATCGTCGCGAGGAATTAGCCCGAGGTCCGTCTCCTCATCCATAAACACGAGCGGACGAGGGTTTTGCCGTTCCAGAACTGGCGCTTGATGCTCGACCCGGAAAGTCGCCTTGGCAAGCAAGGCAGCGGGGCGCACGTCGATGCCCGGCAGCGAACTGGTCAGCAGTTCAGCAGGGATTGGTGTAGAGTTGACAAGGTCCATGCCACTAGTTGAGGTTGATAACCTCGCCCCTCACGTTCACATCGTCGCTGGCGTCAACCTCAACAGACCCTTGTGTGGCTTCCAATGCGATGCGAGCCGCTTTCATCCGCAGTGCACCTGGTAATTCTAGATGCACATCGTCGTGCAGCAGCCGCACCACGGGGCCCTCATCCCCCTGAAATACCTCGATCAACTCCTGCCCGTCTACGCTTGCCACGCGCACGGCTTCGTCGCGCTGGATTTCGAGGGTGGCTGCTGTTTCCCGGGTCGGTTCAGGGCGGCGCGTGAAGCCGTCCAGCACACCGGTTACGATGGCTTCGTCGTGGTTAGCGGGCTGCATCAGCAGCACCCGGTCTGCGGACCGCACCGCCAGACCTTGTAGCACAGGCACCCAGCGCTCATGCATCACCTGTGCCTCGGTCCAGCATACCAGCACCCGCCCCTGCAAGGTTGGATGCTGCGTGTCGAGGCACGTGCCCAGCAAGCAGGTAGGAGCAGCAGGTGGCGGGGGCTCTGCGCGTTCTTCCGATGTCAGAAACGCCTCAAGCGAGGCCCAGCCTCTGTCTTCTGGTTCTGCCACCGCGTCGGCGGGTGGCGGGGATGGTAGATGATCTTCTTGTATCTGCATGGAACCCATGGTTATCTTGATCTAGCAATTCAACTGCACGTCTGGTGTACCCGTAATGACGTTGTTGCCTGCGGTAGCCTTAGAGGTCACCGTCATGCCCTCAATGGTGATGCCTTGCTGGTTGATGGTGATGCTGTTAGAATCACCCACGGACAGCTTGATCTCGGTGTTGCCTTTGATATGCACCCTCTTCTCTGGACTCTCCAGCGTAACCCCTTCCCCATCCTTCATCTCCAAATAATCACTTCCTGCAAGCCGCAGCCATATTCTCTTTTCTCCTTCATCTATGAGCAAACCATACAAGCCAAATGTATTCAGGCTAATGAAGGGCGTCTCATCATCCATCATGAGTTGGTTGTGCCCCGTCGTCTCTAACACGACTGTATCGTTGGCATCATCCATGACCAGCTTGTTCTCCTCCTTGGATTGAAGCAGCACTTTTCGCCCCTCATCTTCCATCCGTAGCGTGTGCCCATCCGTCGTAGTAAGCGCAATCAGCCGATTTTCATCGTCGAGAATGAGGCCATTTAACATGGTGGAAGCCAGCAGAACATGCCGGTTCTTATCGTCCATGTGCAGCGTATGGTCATTGGTCGTGATGAGCCGAATGTTTTCATACTTATCATCGAAATAAGCGCGGTTGTTGCCCGTCGTGATGATGCGGACATTCTGTTCGCCGTCGTCCAGCGTTTCGTTGTGGCCGCCGTGGGTGGTCAGCGAGATCTTGGTAGCTCCTTCATGGTCATCCATCAAGATCTCATTGCTGGTGTACGTGCGGATGATGTTTTGCCACTTGTTTTGCGAGGTGACGGGCGACTTCTGCGACGGGTTGGGGGTCGTCCCCAGGGCCATCGGTCGGTTCGGGTCGCCATCTATGCAGGCCCACACCATTTCGGTGCCTTCGTGGTTCGGGAAATGGATGCCATATTCCGGCCCTGAGTAGGCCTGCTTCATCCGGATCCAGTGCGAGGCTTCCGCCGTCGGCGCATCGCCGTCATCGAAGTGCATCCGCACGCGGTAGCGGCCCTCCTCGTCGAGGTGGGCATAATCGCCACCGGCGGACTCGATCACCCCGGTCATGATGCCGGGCACTTTCGGCACCGGCGTGATGCGCGGCGGGCGGTACTGCACCTCAGCGGGAATACAGTCAAAATCGTTGACGTAGGCGTCGGTATCCTCTGCTTCCTCCCCCATCAAGCCCGGTAGCGACGCGGCCTGTGTTCCCTGGTGCATGATGCGCGTCAGCAGAAAATCACCGTTGAGCTGATCGCGGAAATGGCCCTGCACGGTCATAATGTGGCCCACCCGTAGTCCTACGTAGCCACTCGTGCCACTCATCAATTTGCGCTGGCAATACTTCTCGTCCATCCGCACCATAGATAGACGGTCGGTGTTGTCCTGATCCTGGTGGTGCATCCCGTACTCATACTGATGGCCTACCGTCTCTGGCTCTGTCTCCGACATATTTACGGGAGCCATAGCAAGGTTACCCAGGATCTCGCCCGAGTTTCCCGCGGTGCGATAGTTATAGTCTCTAGCCAGCACACCGCCAGTGATGACCTGTTCGCGGCTGGTGAAGGTGCGCACAGCTTCCGCCGTCGCTTCCAGGCCCCCGCCCGGGTTGTACTCCAACACAGCCTCACCCTGCACAACCGGCGAGGCGCTGGTTAGCTCATCGGAAAAAACAACCTTGCCTTCCTCGAAAAAGTAGCGGATCCCCTCTCGCTCGGCTAAACGGTTTACAAAGTTCAGATCGGTCTCCTGATACTGAGCCAGGTACTCGCGCATCGGATACGTTGCGTCCAGCCGGAATTCATAATGCTGGCTCGTCATGCCCGCCTCTTGCAGCACCTCTTCGATGATTTCAGGTACCGTGCGCTCGATGAAAATACGGCTCTGGTACGTCAGCGAGAGAAACCAGATGGGAGGTACAAAAATAGCCTGATACCCATAGCGGTCGCCCACATGGGGTCCCTGCTCGAAGTGCGCCACGAGACCATGAAAGATGAGTTGCTGCTCGTCCCGATAGACTTCGAGGGTAGCAGGCTTGGTAGCCAGTTCGGCGAGGGTGATGTCGGGATCGTAGGAAACCAGATCGACAGTAAACTGAAAGGGTTGGTTGATCTGCTCGCTACCCTCGAAAGCCACGACCTGAAACGTATCAGGCGCGAAAGCAGCATCGTCGATGACCAATTCGAATTGGAGATTTGCAGCTACACTCATGGCGAAATGAATTTGCTTTGGCAATAAAAAGCCGAATACCGGATGTGGTCGTCGTTTGTGGCTGTTCTACTGTGTCTACCTATGCGAAGGATCTATCGCACAGAGAACATCGCGCATGCAACTACTACGTGCGCCAAGCGAAATCCGCAAGCTGCACCGCAGGCATACATCACGTAGTGAACGCGAGGACGCTCCCAGCAATGCCGAGGCGAATAGCTACTTTCCCCTCTTACAAACCACCTTCGCCTTTCCAGCCCGTCAGATAAGCTGCCCTACACCGGATCCTCTTCGGTAACCGAAGAGGTCTCGTCCTCACTGGCTTTAGGGGCGGCTTCGTCGTTGGCGGGCGTTTCTGCAACCGGTGGTTCTTCAGGTGCAGCGACTGCTTCGGGAGCGGCTGCTTCGGGAGCGACTGCTTCGGGAGCGGCTGCTTCATCGCCAAAGGTGTAGGTAAAATCGCCCGCTTCATTGATACCGAGGACGAGCCGGTCAGGCATCTCGTCCTCCTCTTCCGCCATCCGGCCCAGGAGCGCTTTCGAGGCTTCGGGCAGCACCGTGCGGTCGATGATAAAGTCGATGTTGCGAGCGCCGCTATCGACCTGCGTACACCGGTCGGCGATGACTTCGACGACCTGATCCGGGTATATGAACCGCATGCCGTGGTTGGCCTGGAGGCGCTTGTTGATCTTGTTGAGCTTGAGACGCGTAATCATCTTCATTGCGCTCTTCGCCAGCGGGTAGAACGGCACCACCTTCATGCGCGCCAACAAGGCCGCCTGAAAATGCTCCACCATCTGGTCGTGGATGGCGTTGCGGAGTTGATCGGGCGTGGGCCGCTCGTCTTCGGTGCAGACTTGCAGGAAGATGTCGGAACCGACGTTCGAGGTCATCATGATGATGGTGTTGCGGAAGTCAATCTCGCGCCCTTCGCCGTCGCGCATCATGCCCCGGTCAAAGACCTGATAGAACAACTCCATCACGTCAATGTGCGCCTTTTCGGTCTCGTCCAGCAGCACCACCGAGTAGGGACGCTGGCGGACGGCCTCAGTCAGCACGCCGCCTTCGCCGAACCCGACATAGCCAGGCGGCGAGCCTTTGAGTTGCGATACGGTGTGCGCCTCCTGGTATTCAGACATGTTGATGGAGGTCAGAAACTTCTCGCCGCCAAACATCAACTCAGCGAGAGTCCGTGCCGTCTCGGTCTTCCCGACCCCGCTGGGGCCGACGAGCATGAACACGGCAAGTGGCGCGTCTGGATTGCCCATACCGGCCTTGGCAGACCGGATGGAATCAGCGATCTGGTTGATGGCCTCATCCTGCCCCTTGATGATTTCGGTGAGGCGGTTCTCCAGTTCGAGCAAAGTCGCTGCTTCGTCCTTGAGCATGTCGCCTACCGGAATGCCAGTCCAGTCGGCGATGACCTGAGCGATGATTTCCTTATTGACCTCGGGATGAACCATCGGGTCATTGACCTGCACCTCAAAAAGTTCGGCCTGGGTTTTATCCAACTCCTCCCGCAGGCTTGCCACTGAATCCTCGGTCCCTTCAGCCTGCCCATTGCTCGCTTTGAGTTTGGCAATCTCGCTGCGAATTTTCTCGACGCGCAGGGCCAGCTTTTGCTCTTTCCCCCAGCGTTCCGCCAGCGTAGCCCGGTCGGCTTCCAACACGGCCTGCTGCTCTTTCAAAACCTGGAGCGTCTCTTCATCGTGGCGCAGGCCGGTATCGAGGTCGCGCTGGAGCGATTTGATCTCAATGCCCAGGTTGAGCAGGCGGCGGTCCAAAGCGTCAACGGCGGCAGGCGTAGCACTCTGCGTCATCTTTACACGAGCCGAAGCGGTATCGAGCAGGTCCACCGCCTTGTCGGGCAGTTGCCGCCCGGCCACGTAGCGATCCGATAGCCCCGCAGCCGCAAAGAGCGCCTCGTCGGTAATCTGTACGTCGTGATGATCTTCGTATTTGGGTTTGATGCCACGCAGCATGACGGTGGCGTCTTCCACCGAGGGCGGATCGATCTTGACCATCTGAAAGCGTCGTTCCAGCGCCGGGTCTTTCTCGATGTACTTCTTGTACTCCGACCACGTCGTCGCCGCGATGGTGCGCAGTTCGCCGCGGGCCAGGGCCGGTTTGAGCAGGTTGGCCGCATCGCTCGTCCCGGCCGAGCCACCTGCACCGATCAGCGTATGCGCCTCGTCAATGAACATGATGGTCGGTTTGGGTGCTTCGCGCACCTCCTGAATCACCGACTTGAGCCGGTTTTCGAACTCCCCCTTGACCCCCGCTCCCGCCTGTAACAAGCCGAGGTCGAGCGAACGAATTTCTACATCTTTGAGGCTGTCCGGCACGTCGCCCGCTGCCAGCCGCATCGCCAATCCTTCCACCACAGCCGTTTTACCCACCCCGGCTTCGCCAACGAGAATCGGGTTGTTCTTGCGACGGCGGCTCAGGATGTCGATGATCTGGCGGATCTCTTTGTCGCGCGCAAATACCGGGTCGATCTTGCCATCCCGTGCATTGCCTGTCACACTGACGGTGTAGAGATCAAGCGCCGTCTCTTCGCCGGAGCGCGCCGGACCACCCGATGTGGGCGGGCCACCAGCCCGCATCGACTTCTTCTCTTCCACCGACCCCGCCACGACATCAATGAAGTGCTCGCGCAAGTCATCATTTTTGATCGGAGAAAGCACCTCCATGATGCTCTCCAACTGGTACGCTTCGCTTTGCAATAGCGCCTCCAGCAAGTGCCCGGAGCGAATCTGGGCGTGATCGTGATGCACCGTGGCTATCACCCAGGCATCTTCGACGAGTTGCAGCATACGCGGCGAAAAGGAAGGCCGCCCGGTGTTGCCCGTGCGCTGGTCTTCTAGCCGCGACAGGAGCACTTCCCAGAAACGGGAACTGGCTACCCCATAATGTTCGAGGATGCGCGGAATGTCGCCCGTGCCTTCTTCGAGTAGCTTGAGCAACAGGTGCTCCAGCGTTACCTCGTAATGTCCACGCGAGATGCAGAAACCGGCGGCGGCTTCGAGCGCACGCGTCAAATGATCGTCCAGCTTCTTGAGCAGCTTTTTCAGGTCTTTGGTAGTCATAACGCCGCAGGCTAGGTTTGAGTATGGGAGGTTGGAGGTGTGGGGGTATGGAGGAAATTCAGGTTTGGGGGTGAGCAAGCTCCCAGCCCCGATCCTCCCAAACACCCACACTCTATTTCTCTAGTTATAGTCAACTACGACCGAAATCAAGTCTCCGGCGGGCTTGCCGAGCCACATATCCATGCCCATGCGCTGCCCGCCGCCCAGTTTGGCAGGAGGCACATCGGAGGTCTTGAGTTGCAGTTCCACGTCGTAGTCCAGGTAATCGGTGGCGTAGAGCCGGGCAACGTAGTCGAGCACAGCCGCTTGCTCTCCATCCGGCAACAGGCTAACGTACTGCGTCAGGTTCAACGGCCCCACCACCAGCCGAAACTTGCCAGAGAGATCGCGCACCCGCTGCCCGACGACGGTGTTGATGCCGAGCCGGGACGCCCGGCTTCCCACCCCACCCATCTGGGGCCGCTCACGGATCGGCACCCAGCGCTCAACATTTTCGATGATGCGTACGGGCAAATCCAGCAGGTCGCTGGCCAGCTTGGTCAACCCTTGCGCACTCCGTACCGCGTGTGCCAGAAATCCGGCAAAAGCCGCAAGGCGCGGCGCGGGTACCACCTCAGGACGCACCACACCGGGCGTACCAAGGCCTGATACACTTTCAAAGATCCGTTGGTGCCGATTAGCCTTCTCGCCGTACCGAAACAGCGAAGGCTGGTACTTCTTCCAGGCACGGTAGAAAAAAGCGTAGAGCCGGTGATTAAAGATGTCGAGGAAGTCGCGCAGCGGATACGTCTCGGCGACTTCGGTGGCGATGTCTTTATAAAAATACACCGGCAACGCCGCACTGACGCCGTACAACCCCATGAACGTCACCGTCAGACGCGCACGCTCCTGCTCCTCCAGCCATTCCACTTCACGGATGTCGGCTGCAGGAAAGGCGGTGCTGGTATGCGGACGAAACCGAATGCGCTCGTGCGCCAGATCGATACTTTCACCGGGCGGCGTGGTATCCTCCAGAACCTGTTCGAGCAACCAGGTGGCCTGGAAGAAATCATAGGCATAGCCCTCCCGAAACATCCGTTCCAGCAGCGCGCCGCCCGGCAGACCCGAAGCATCGTGCTGCTCATCGGCTGTTGCCGTATCGACTACAGAATCGGTTGCTGTCCTTTCTTCGTGTGCCATTCGTAGCGTTTTTCGGAAGGCATGAGGACCAGAGTAAGATGCACAAAAGAATTGATCGTCGCATACAGCGAAAAGAACTCGCTCAACGCCAACCCGAAGAGGCACAAATCCCCCTCATCCGCAAAGTGGCCCTCCTCAACCTGCACCGTCACTTCGGCCCCGCGCAACACGGCACCCCGCACCATGATCTCTTTCGGTGCCCAGTCAACGTCGCGGATACCCGCCAGCCGCCGGCGGTTGGCGTCTGTATCGGTCCACTCGTAAAGCCCCAGCACGCCACGCAGGGCCTCCTTACTCGCCACCGTCATATGGTTGAACGACAGGTGCGAGAGGAGCTTCCAGAGGAAGGTGGAATGCTCGTGGGCAGGCGAAGCAATTTCGAGGGTCGGCTGCGTCAGGTTTTCCACATCAACCACGCTGGGAATACCGAGGCCCGATTGCGTGATCATGTTTTCCTGTAGTTTGTCCCTGGGCAAGCCACCATTGGTACAGGTGAGTTCCACCGTCAGCGTCTCCACGGGCAGTTTGCCCTCGGTGTCTCCCACGCTGGGTGCACTGATAGACATGTAGGTATCCATGCGCCCGCTGGGACCTTCGCGCACGGTGGTAGAGAAAGAGCGGTTGGTTTTGCCGGTGCGATGGAAGGAAAAAAACGGTTCGTATTCCCACTGCTTGCCAGTGCGCTCTTCGATGCCCACCACCGAGTCGACGCTGTATACCCGTGTGCTTCGTCGGTACCGGACACTCGGGATGACGAGATACTCCGACACCAGCCGCTCCACCCGAATCGGCTCGGCATCATCCTGAAAAAGGTTGACGATGGGTGTGCAGTGCAGCCGGATGTTGTCCGTGCGAAATCGTTTCTCTTCCGGGTAGTTGCGATCAAAAAAAACCTGCACCTCGAAGGTGCTCGCTTTCTCTGGCGGTGTGAAGCGATCCAGTCCGTGCAGATCAACGAACCAGAATTTCGTGCGGAACTGAAAGTATTCCTGGAGCAGCCGGAAGCCGCTAAATGAATACCGCGAATAAGGCAGCAATCCTTCCTCGTCGGTCAATCCTCCTGGCCGTACCCAGACCTGCCCATTCAGCGTCACCGACTTGTCGCCTGAGCGGATCTCAAGGTGCTTCACATGGCGCGTGAAGAACAGATAGGCCATGGAGGCCACTGGCGGCTCGGCATGAAAAAACAACCGTTGTGGGTTGAGATCCAGCTTGGGATACTCGACACCCGGATCCAGCGCGAAGCTGAGGGTCACGCTAGACGTGCCATGGCTATCCCAATGGAGCGTAGCTTCTTTGAGTTGGATCGGGTTGATGCGCACAGCCTGCGTCGTGGTAAAACGGCAGGTAGCTCTTTCCTCGCCTACAGGCCGGGAGCGCACCTCAGCCCCTTGCTCTATCTTCATGGTTTCCTGCACCTGCCCAGGCTTGGGCTTGCATTGCAGGATGGAGCACGACGGGAAAGGCTTCAGGAAATGCGGGTGCATCAACTGAAAAAGCCCTTCGGTGTACTGCGGGATTTCGTCGTCAAGCCGCTCACGGATACGGCCTGTGAGAAAAGCAAACCCCTCAAACAACCGCTCGACGTACGGATCGCGGTCAGCTACACTGTCCACATTCAGGAAACGCGCCTGCGCCGGGTGGGCCTGGGCAAACTCCTTGCCGGCCTCATGCAGGTAGCGCATCTCTTCTTCGTAATACCGTCGGCTCATAACGCGTTTAAACTACCCTTGTGGAGTGTTGCAAAACGACATCGCAAAAAAAAGGCGGCCCAGGAAGCCGCCGCCAGCCACGTACCACCCGGCTAGTACCGGCGGGCCGGATCTACGTGTACTTTCTCGGCAAAGCGGGTTTCAAACTGGACCCGTCCGCCCCCTACGATCTCGGCAGAAAGCAGAAACACCAGCCAGCCTTCGCTGAATTCGTCGGGCGGCTTGCGCTGAACCCGCACGCGGCGCAGCCGGGGTTCATACTTCTCGACGGCTTCGCGGATGGCTTTTCGAATAAACTCCGTCGTCTCTGCGTTGTCGCGGTACGTCTGCGAGAGATCCGGCAAACCGTAGTCGGGGAGGTGCGTGAGGGCGTCCTGCCGATGGTTGAACAGCCGGTTAAGGTTATCGATAACACTCAGCAGCCGATGCTGATCTTCCCCCACTGCGTCGAGTGGGGTTCCATCGGCGAACCGGCCGCTGAGTGCTTCGAATAACCCTACTTGCATGGTCTAGTGCGGCTTTACACTACCGGCGTTTCCCAATCGTCCTCGGCCGTGATGCCACCGTCCTCCCAGGTCCAGATAATCTTCTGGTAGGTGAAGGAGACATGCTCGCGCTCCTTGTGCTGCATGTTCTCGGGATACCTGTTGTTGAGCTGCTCCCCCCGAATACC
>DATGCC010000842.1:0-8403 GCA_035312345.1 Rhodothermales bacterium | reverse complement strand
GCAGGTTGCCTACGCGCTCGCTTCGCACTTTGCGCGCATCATCGCTACCGACGCGAGTGCCGAGCAGGTTGCGCAGGCTGTGCCGCACGAACGGGTGAGCTATCAGGTTGCTCCTGCCGAGCAAAGTCCACTCGATGATAACATCGCAGATCTCGTAACGGTAGCACAGGCGCTTCACTGGTTCGATGTAAAGCGGTTTTATGCGGAAGCGACGCGGGTGCTCAAGCCCGGCGGGCTGCTGGCCGTCTGGACGTACGACCATCTCCGGGCTGATGCTGTGCTCGACGCCGTGGTGCGCCGGTATGCTGACGAGGTCGTCGGGCCGTACTGGCCGCCGGAGCGCCGGTTTGTGGATGCCCGTTACCAGACGTTCTCCTTTCCCTTCCCCGAAGAGCAGCCGCCCGTTTTCGACATGACGCAGACGTGGACGCTGGATGATCTGCTGGGATATCTCAGCACCTGGTCAGCCACGCGGCGCTTCATGAAGACCCACGGCACCAATCCGCTGGATGAAGTGCGCGAAGAACTGTCGCGGGTGTGGGGCGTAGCCGAGGACGAGAAAATCATCCGATGGCCGCTGCATCTTCGTGTGGGTCGCCATCGTGCCTAGCTGTTCTGTATCAACCCTGTGGATTTCATGCTGCTTCACCCTGATGACCTGCGTATGGCTATGCCGCCATCGCTGCTGTTTGAGCGAGACGGGCCACTGGTGATGGAAGTCGGTTTCGGCGATGGCTGGTTTCTGGCGCATCTCGCACACGAGCACCCGGATTGGAACCTGCTCGGGGCCGAAATCGCCCTGGGGTCTGTGACGCGGGCCTTCAAGCGATTGCGCCGCGAAAGCGTAACGAATGCCCGGCTGTACCGGGGGCATGCTCGCTTCCTCGTCCGCGATGTATTGCCGCCGCGCAGCCTGCACCGCATCTACGTCAACTTTCCCGATCCGTGGCCCAAGAAGCGACACCGCGACCGTCGGCTGCTGCAAGCCTCCTTTTTTCAACTGCTATCTACGCGGCTGGAAGAAGGTGGGGCGCTGCTTTTTACCACTGACCACGCCGAATACTTCGACTTCGCGCTAGAGGAAGCTGAATCGACGGGATTGTATGATATCGCCCAGCAGCCCCCGCCGCCTGCGACACTCCAGACCAAATACGCCCGGAAGTGGCGGGCGCAGGACATTCCCATTCAGCACGCCGTCTTCACCAAGCGAGAAGAAGCCGGTGAATCATTTCCTCCAATTATTGAAACGTTCGACATCATGCACCACGCTATCCTGAACGGCGACCTGCCCGACTTGGAATCCTTCGACAAGCAGGTCCACCGCTTCAAAAAAGGCCATGTCATCCTGCTCGAAGCCTACGCCGCCCCAGCCAATACGGGATGGGTCATTGTGACCCGTATTGAAGAGCCCGACCTGACGCAGGAGGTGCTGGTGGAGGTGCGGCCCATGCGGAAACGCGAGGAGGGGTTATTCGTCGGCATCAAAGCCTTCGGGCAGCCACTGGTGACGAAAGGAACCAAGGAAGCCGTCCGGGCTGTTACCGAATGGCTACAGCACCAAGGCTTGGAACTGGTACAGCAGCTTTACTAAGGTGGCTATGCCTGCGCATTAGAAATGCCTTTACCTTCTGCTGCGCCGCGTGCTTCTTGAAGGCCATCATCTCGTTGCTAGCAGGAGGAATTTCGTCATGGTCTATCGATACCGTAGCTTTTGGCTCGTGCTCCTTGGCTTGATACTCGCCGACGGTGGGTGGGCACAGGCACCTTCCGACTATTGGAATCTGCTACCCAACTCGCCCGAACGCGGACGGCACGACGATGTCTTTTTCACATCCGATACGACAGGCTGGCTCGTAAACCTGAGCGGCGAGATTTATCATACCGATGATGGTGGCGCGACCTGGACCCTGCAGGCGAGCCTCGGCGTGGGGTTTCGAAGCGTTGGTTTTGCCAATGAACAGATGGGATGGGTCGGTAGCCTGACCGAAGGACGCGTGCTCTTCGAAACCCGCGATGGCGGCGCGACCTGGACCGATATCACGCACCGGCTCGGCGGGACCGTGCCATCAGGCATCTGCGGATTATGGGTGGTTAACGAGCAGGTGGTCTATGGCGTCGGGCGGTACAGCGGCCCGCCCTATGTCATCAAATCGACGGATGGCGGGCTGACGTGGACAGTCCGAAATCTGACCGGTCAGATAGAAACCATCGTCGATGTCTTTTTTTTCGATGCGCAACGGGGGGTCATCGTTGGCGGCAACAACTCGAATTTAGAGCAGGCTCAATCGGTCGTCTTAATGACCGACGATGGTGGCACGACCTGGCACCAACAGCACCTGGGGCAGGCTACAGGCGAGTGGGGATGGAAAATTTCTTTTCCCACACCCATGACGGGCTACGTGTCCGTCGAGCGGACGCGGCTCGGCGCACGGTTGCTCAAGACTACCAATGGCGGCGCGACCTGGCAGGAACTGTTGATCGAAAATAGTGCGCCCTTGCAGGGTACTGGCTTTGCCACCGAAAACCTCGGCTGGGTCAGCGGACGCGGGATGACCTGGCAGACCGACGATGGTGGCGCAACCTGGCAGCAGATCGAGCTAGATGGACGCATGAACCGATTTCGCCTGTTTGGCGATTCGCTCGGTTATGCAGCGGGTAGCCGGGTCTATAAGTTCAATCCTTCCATGGCGACGGCTTCAGAGGAACAGCCAATGGTGCCACAGCCGTTCCGGTTGCAACAGAACTACCCCAATCCCTTTAGGGGCAGCACCACCCTGTCGTACGTGCTCTCCGACGCGACCGACGTATCGCTGGCCGTGTATGATGTTCTGGGCCGCCACGTAGCAACCCTCGTGGATGAACAGCAACCGCCAGACATTTACCGCGTCGATTGGGATGGCACTACCCATGCGGGCGAAGCCGTGACCCCGGGCGTCTACATCTATCGGCTGCATGCGGGAGGGCGCACGCAGACTGGTACCATGGTACTGCTCAGAAATTAACCGAAACCCTATGTCTAACAAAACCCTGCCGCTCACCGACGAGTTGTATGACTACCTTGTCGATGTATCTTTGCGTGAGCCCGAAGTGTTACGGCGGCTCCGCGAGGAAACAGCGTCGCACCCGCAATCCAACATGCAAATCGCGCCGGAGCAGGGCCAATTCATGGCGTTGCTGGTTCGGCTGATAGGGGCGCGCACAACGCTAGAAGTCGGCGTCTTTACGGGCTACAGTTCGCTAACTGTGGCGCTGGCGTTGCCGCCCGATGGCTCCGTCGTGGCTTGCGATGTAAGCGAGGAGTATACCGCTATCGCCCGGCGCTACTGGCAGGAGGCCGGTGTCTCCGAGAAAATAGACCTGCGCATCGCGCCTGCCGTCGAAACGCTCGACGCGCTTCTGGAAGCAGGTCGTGCCAACACCTTCGACTTTGCCTTCATTGATGCGGACAAAGAGAGCTACGACGCTTATTACGAGCGTGCTCTTCGTCTGCTACGCCCCGGCGGGCTGATGGTCATCGACAACGTGCTGAAAGGCGGCACTGTCGTCGATCCCTCCGTCAGCACGCCTGCCGTTGAGGCCATCCGGGCCCTCAACGAAAAGCTACACCACGACGAACGCATCGACCTCAGCCTGATCCCCGTAGCCGATGGGTTGACACTGGCCCGTAAGCGCTAGGCCCGCGACATCTGGAGCGTTGGAATGGGCGGCATCGCTGGTGCGCCATCGCCCTCGCCTTCTTCTTCGTCTTTGGGACGTGGTTCTGGCTCCCGTTCTGGTAGCGGACCGTACTCCTTCACGATGTTTGGGTAGGCAATCTTGAACATCTCCTGTGGCTCCAGGTTGTGCGGCGAGCGGGAAGCAGGCCGCTCTTTGTAGAGCCGCAGACAGCCATTCCACACTGCCCGGCGCAGGCCCCATTTCTCAATCGAGTACGAGGCGCTGTGCCGTTTATCATCGGCGTCGATCCAACTGAGCTGGATGTACGGCTTCTGCGTCCCGTTGCCAATGTCTTTGTAGAGAAAATGCAGGCCGATGACGCCACTCTGGCTGCGTGCCTGTGCCGAGCGCAAGACTGGATCGTCTGGATCGGGCAAGGTTGCCAGAAGCTCGTCGCGGTAGGGGATGGCATAGTCGTGCAAAGCTTTCTCCTTCCCGCCATGCTTTTTGTCGGAGAAGAATTTGCTAACGCGCTCGCCCTGGCGACGTACCCGGACTAGCCAGCCTCTGGTTTCAGAACGTTTCGGATGTTCTTCATCCGGGGCAATGTCGATGCGAGTAATGTGATGATGGGAGGGGGTAGACACGGTTTTTAAGTCCGTTTCATTATACAAATGACCTTTTTCTATTGAAAGGCCAACGGCTGCAAGAAAATATTAGCATATTAGTAAATAAGCAAATGCGAAATAAAAGTACAGTCATCGGCGGCGGCGATGCCAGCGGCTGGGTTCTGAGCTTTCGGACGGCGCGGTTGCCGATCCATTAGAGGAAGCATCGGCTTGGCGCGTAGCCTGATGCAGTACCGCCGCCAGGGCTGCTGCTCGTTCTGCCTCGGGAGCCCTTGGAGTGAGTGCGGCCGCATCGAAGTGGTGCGGGACGAAGTGGGTAGAGAAATGCCCGCTACGAAACGCCTGGTGGGTCATTACGAAGTGGCAGAAAGGAATGGTGGTCTGCATACCGGCCACGTCATATTCGGCAAGGGCGCGTTCCATGCGACGGATCGCCTCGGCGCGCGTACGGCCCCAGGTGATCAGCTTCGAGATCATTGGGTCGTAATGGATGAGCACCTCTCCGCCCTGTTCAACGCCTGCATCCACCCGGACGCCGAAGCCAGATGGCGGCGTATGACGAAGCAGTGGGCCAGGGTCGGGCAGGAAATTGTTGGAAGGATCTTCGGCGTAGACGCGGCACTCGATAGCGTGTCCGTGGATGGAGAGATCGTCCTGCGTATAGCCGATCTCCTCCCCCTCCGCAATGCGAATCTGTTCGGCGACGAGGTCAAGGCCCGTGATGGCCTCTGTCACGGGATGCTCCACCTGGAGGCGCGTGTTCATCTCCATGAAGTAGAAATTCAGGTCTTTGTCGACCAGAAATTCTACCGTACCTGCTCCTACGTAGCCGCACGAGGCCGCCGCCCGCACGGCGGCCTCGCCCATTTTGTGGCGCACCTCCGACGTCAGCACCGATGAGGGCGCTTCTTCGACCACTTTCTGATGGCGACGCTGGATGGAACACTCGCGCTCGAAAAGGTGCAGCGTGTGCCCATGTGTATCGGCCAGGATCTGAAACTCGATGTGGCGCGGCTCCTGGATGTACTTCTCGACGAACACCCGCCCGTCGCCGAACGCCGATAGGGCTTCGTTCTGTGCCATATCCATGGCCCGTCGAAACTGGCCTGGGTCTTCAACCACCCGCATGCCCTTGCCGCCGCCGCCCGCTGCGGCTTTGATGATGACGGGGTAGCCGATGTCGTCTGCTATGCGCGCAGCCTCGTCCCTGTCGTCAATGGCGTCGGTGGTGCCAGGAGCCATTGGGACGCCCGCCTCTTCCATAATGGCTCGCGCCGCTGTTTTGTCGCCCATCGCCCGGATGGCTTCTGGCGGCGGACCGATGAAGATGAGCCCGGCCGCAGCGCAGGCTTCGGCAAAGTCTGCATTTTCTGATACGAAACCATAGCCGGGGTGCACAGCGTCGGCTCCGCTCCGCCGCGCCACCTCGATGAGTTTTTCCTGGGCGAGGTACGACTGGCTGGATGGGGCGGGGCCGAGGAGGTAGGCTTCATCGGCGAGGCGAACATGTAGCGCGGTGCGGTCCGGTTCGCTGAAAACAGCCACCGTAGCAATGCCTAGTTCCTTGCAGGTACGAATGACACGTACGGCGATTTCGCCCCGATTGGCGATAAGGACTTTCTTTATACGTCGATTTGTCATTTACTAGAAGAGCCTTTCATTTGAACGGTCAAGAAACGGCAGAGGGTGCCCGGTGGTACAATCTATGCATAGGTTCTACGCGGGCAAAATACAGCCTCAGGTTTTGCAAAACCTGCAAAAACGTCGCATACTGCAAGGGTGACAAGCGTAGTTTGCAACTTTGACAAGCCTCTATGCGCAGACGGACAACCCCCTCTGCCTGGACGATAGATAGCAACGGATGACGATACAACGAGATGCCTGCAACAAAAAATTACTATGACATCCTGGGCGTGAAAGAGAACGCGAGCGCCGAGGAAATCAAAAAAGTCTACCGAAAGCTGGCGCGTGAATTTCACCCCGACCGCAACCCGGATAAGCCGGATGCGGAGGAGCGGTTCAAGGAAATTCAGGAAGCCTATAGCACCCTCTCGGACGAAGAGAAGCGCAAAGAGTACGACATGATGCGCAAGAACCCGTTCGGTGGGTTTGGAGGCGGTGGCTTCTCGGCCCGCAACGGGGACCGCTTCTACCGGGCACCCGATGGCACCTATGTGCGCTACACCGGGAGCCCCGGCGACTTTGAGGGTGCATTCGGTGATGGGGGTGGCTTCGGCGATATTTTCAGCCGCATCTTTGGCGGTGGAGCCGATGCCGATCCCTTTGCCGGGCGGCGCGGCGGGCGCGGAGCCGACATTGAATCCACTGTGCGCCTCTCTTTTGATCAAGCCCTCGAAGGCGGCAAGACTGAAGTGCACCTGCCCGATGGCGAAAAGGTGCGGCTTACTATTCCGAAAGGCGTTCGCTCCGGATTCAAGATCCGCCTCAAGGATCGTGGACAGGAGGGTCCCACGGGGCGGCGCGGCGATTTGTACGTCACCTTCGAGGTGGCAGATCACCCTCGTTTCCGCCGGGACGGTAGCGACCTGTATGTGAGCGAGGCCATCAATGCTTTTGAGGCGGCACTGGGCACCACGCGCAACATCACCAATGCCTATGGCAAGCGCATCAAGCTGCCCATCCCGCCTGGCACCCAGCCTGGAGCCAAGCTGCGCCTGAAAGGGCAGGGCATCAAAACCGAGAAACGCACCGGCGACCTTTATGTGGAAATCGAAGTGACCATCCCGGAGAAGCTGACGGATGCACAACAAGCGGCTCTGCGCAAGGTGGCTGAGGAAAACAACCTGCTGTAGCCTGCTATTTCTTTGCTTGTTCGAAATCATTTTGTGGCTATATTTGGAGCATGTTTGACTCCTTCACTCACCCAGGGAGGGCTCCATGCTCAAAGAGTTTAAAGAGTTTGCCATCAAAGGCAACATGGTCGATATGGCCGTCGGCATCATCATCGGCGCGGCGTTTGGCACGGTCGTTAAGTCGGTGGTGGATGACATTTTGATGCCGATCATTTCCGCCATCACCGGTGCGCCGGATTTCAGCAACCTGTTTGTGATCCTGCGCAACCCGACCGGCGAAACCTTCACTTCGATTGAAGCGGCCCGCGAGGCCGGAGCGGTCGCGCTCGGCTACGGGCTGTTCATCAACGCGCTGATCGCCTTTCTAATCGTTGCATTCATGCTCTTCATTGTCGTGAAGAGCATGAACAGACTGAAGCGTGAGCAAGAAGCTGAACTCGACGCCGAGCCGGAAACGGCCCCGCCGGCGCAGGAAGTACTGCTGGCCGAGATCCGCGACCTGCTGCGGGCCCAGCAAGCGCCCGGCGCATAATCCTGTTGTATGTCTTTTCCCACGCTTCACCCGCCCCTGCCTACGCGCGGCAATTGGTTTAGCCGGGGGCTGGCGCGGTGGCTCCTGCGACGGGCCGGATGGAATTTTGAAGGCATTATTCCAGACGTGCCCAAGATGGTGCTTATCGGTGCGCCGCATACGTCCAACTGGGATTTCGTCGTTGGCATGCTAACGGTGTTTGCTATCGGGCTGGATGTGCATTTTGTCGGCAAGCACACGCTGTTCCATCCGCCGATGGGCTGGGTGATGCGCTGGCTCGGCGGCACGCCCGTCAACCGTAATACGAGCCAGGGCGTCGTCGGGCAGTTGATTGATACCTTTCAGGCACATGAACGGTACGTCCTCGGTATTTCACCCGAAGGAACGCGCCGGCGCGTGGATACCTGGAAGACTGGTTTTTACCACCTCGCCCTCGGTGCGGGCGTCCCGATCCTGCCTGCTTTTTTCGATTACAAGCGCAAACGAGTTGGCGTTGGGCCGCTTCTGATTCCGTCCGGCGATATCGACGCCGACATCGCGACGCTGCGGGCTTTTTATACGCCGTTTGAGGGAAAGAACCCAGAGTTGTACGCGCCCTGAGCAATATTGGTATTCTTTTTTAGTACTTCTCTTGATTAAGTACCTGGACATAATTAGCACAAATTATTACCTTGCCTCCAAAAACGCACGATATGGCTAAGATACGAACCGTAGAACTCACGCCCGAGCAGCGCGCGCAACTACAAGATGCCTACCAAAACGGAAAATCGCA
>DATGCC010000841.1:0-6646 GCA_035312345.1 Rhodothermales bacterium | reverse complement strand
AACTTCGGTGACGAATTCATCTGATGGAAAGTAGGTGATGAACGGGAGGTCAGGCGCATCCAGCAGGGTAAGCGTCTTTGGCTGCGGCTCGCCTTCTACATAAATGGTGTCGGTTTTCGTCGGGGCGTAGGCGGTTGTTGTCTCGGGCGTCTCGACGGGCACCTCGGCGTCTGGCTCAGGCTGGTCGGTGCATCCGGCGAGGAGCACGAGCAGAAGAACAAGGCTGAGAAAAGTAGCGTGAGAAAGCATCATGTCACGAGAGGAAGCCTGTTAGAAAGTAACGGTAAGTCCGTTGCGTACCGCCAGGTCGAGCGGGTCGATGCTGCCGGGCGGGTCGCTGTCGTAGCGCAGGTTGAACGCGGTTTTGAACGCCAGATGTTTCGTCAAAGCAACAACGAGCGCCGCTTCATCCAGCACACGCACATCGTCAAAATCGCCGAGTGCGGGTTGCACATAGACAGTGTTGCGAAAAGAAATCTGCTCGCTCAGCGTGATGCGCAGGTTGACGTAGTTGCTCCACCGCACCTCCTTCGTTTCACCCGGATGGGATCCCGACTTTTCGTCGTCTATGTCCTCGAACTCATACATCAACGCCGTGCCCTGGTACAACCCGATCTGCTCATTGCGCACATGACGTAGGCGCACGCCGACTCCACCCAACAAGCGCAGTTGCAGCAACGTAAAGACATCGTGCTCAATCTGCCCGAAGAGTTCCCCCACCAAACGTGGCGTGAGGTCGTAGTTGAAGCGCAAGTGCCCGAAGGCACGGTTGCGATATTCCTTGCCATTGCTTTCGCCGTAGCGCACACTGCTGAGAAAAAACGTATGGAAGGACTCTCCCCGGTAATCAATGCGCCCGCCGAGACCAAGATCGAACACGTCAGAGTTGCCAGAGAGCAGCGCAATATCGCTTTCCACCGACACGGCCAACCCTTCCACCTCCAGATCCCGCTGCCGCTCAATATTGACCTGGGCCGTGGCTTGTTGGGCAAAGAGCCCGATGATAAGGGCTAAGAAACAGCAACGAATGGTAGCAAAAGGCATAAACTATTGAGATTATGAAAGGGTGAAAGGCAGCAAGAGCTTTTTTGTGGATAGTTGAGAGGGGATGGTAGATAGGTAAACAACCTTGCTTTTAACGATCCACTATCTACCACACACTATCCACCATCCACTCCCCCTTTCCTTCATTCTCTGAGCTAGGCAGAAGGCCGCGACGAGCCTCCTTTGCCTTTGGGCGGGGGCAAGGTTGGTTGCATGAGGAACGAGTTCTCGAAGGCTTTGGCTTCGTCCACGAACAGTTGCAGGTGCGGGAAAGGAATCTCTATGTCAGCCTCGCGGAGGGCTTCACGTACCTTCTCGATGTACTCCAGGCGGACAGGCACTTCGAGCTTGGGATTACGCAAGAACAGCCGCAGCGCCATATCGACGCTGGAGTCGTTGAGGCCGAGCACGACTACTTGCGACTTGTAATCATCATGCAGGCGCTCATCGCCCTCGGTCAGTTTGAGCACCACCTCGCGGGCCTCTTGCGGATATTCCTTGTAGGCAATGCCAAACGGAATCTCCACGCGCAACGTGTTGAGCATGGTGTGGTTGACCAGCTTCTGGTTGATCATCTGGATGTTAGGCATCACCATGATCTCGTTGTTCAGCGTGCGCAGCCGCGTTGAGCGGAGTGTGATTTCTTCCACCGTGCCGAAGGTGCCATCGATCTGTACATTGTCGCCAATGCGGAAGGGGCGATCCATGAGAATGGAAATGCCAGAGATGAAATTCTCCAGCGTGTCGCGGGCGGCAAAACCGACGGCGATACCGGCGATACTCAGCCCGGCCAGTAGCGCCGCCACATTGAGGCCCAACTGATCCAGCACCATTACCAGGATAAACGTCATCGCCACGACGCGGTAGGTCTTGGTAAGGAGCGCCTCCAGCCCCACATCGACCCGCTTGCTCCGGCTCAGCAACCGGCGGATAACTTTATAAAGGATCCGGTAGGTGATGTAGAAAAGCAGAAAGGCAAGCAGCGCCGCGCTCAACTTCGGGATGAGGTTAGCGGCAAGTTCGGCCAGCCGCTCATACAACCTGCTCACGAAAAGCTCCCACTCGCCTGTAGCAATCAGCCGCCCCGCTTCCGTGATCTCGCGATTCAGTTGCGTGATTGCCGACGTGGTATCAGCAGCGGCGGTTGTATCAACAATGGGCGTGTCTTGCGGAGCCGCTAGCGAATCGGTTACGGCTTGCTGGACTTCCTGCGGTAACAACATGAAGGGTACCCGGAGATTACTGGGCTTCGGCGCGCTGGGCTGCGGTCAGCGTATTGCGCAGCAGCATGGCAATGGTCATAGGCCCTACGCCGCCGGGTACGGGCGTGATCCAGCCTGCTTTCTCCTTTACACCATCGAAGTCGATGTCGCCGACGAGCCGGTAACCGCGAGGGCGCGAGGCATCCTCCACCCGGTTGATGCCCACGTCGATGAGCGCCGCGCCTTCTTTGACCATGTCTGCCGTTACAAACCCCGCCCGCCCGATGGCCGCGATGAGAATGTCTGCCTGACGGGTAATAGCAGGCAGATCGACGGTGCGGCTATGACAAACGGTCACCGTAGCGTCGGTGCCGCGCTGGATCAGCAGGTTCGCCATCGGCTTGCCCACAATATTCGACCGCCCAATGATAACGGCATGTTTGCCGCGTGTCTCTACGCCAGAGCGTTTGAGCAATTCCATGATGCCTGCAGGCGTGGCCGACACAAACCCCGGCTGCCCGATAACCAGGCGACCCGCATTCTCCGGGTGGAAGCCGTCCACGTCCTTGTCTGGATCGATGGCGTGGATCACCTTCTGCTCATCGATATGATCCGGCAACGGAAGCTGGACGAGGATGCCGTCTACGCTGGCGTCGTTGTTGAGCCGGTCGATGAGGGCGAGCAGGTCGGCCTCAGAGATGCTGTCGTCGTAGGTGAGCGTATCGCTTTCGATACCGGCCTCGCCACAGGCTTTCATCTTGCCCCGCACGTACGAGGCTGAAGCGGGATCATCACCCACGAGCACGACGGCGAGGTAGGGTGCGCGGTGGCCCCGGGCGGTCCAGGCATCTACATCTGCACGCACCTCGGTGCGCACCTGTGCCGAAATGGCTTTTCCATCAATAAGCTGTGCCACGAAAATTCAGAGTCTGTCGTTGGAGGATGCCGAGTGATGGCAGAAAAGGTACAGCGCATAGCGGTTCTTATAAAGCAGCGCTGTCCGAAGACTTGGGTAATTAGGAAAGGGAGCAAGGGGGAAAGGGCGAGAGGGGCGGGCTTTCGATGAGGTTTGGCTATCTGATCAGCATATCGTTTTTAGAGGATGAATGATCGGAGATGGGATAGCGTAAGCGTCTTTTCTGGCTTCCCTCTCTTTTTCTCCCTTTCTCCCTTTCTAAAAAACACGTTCATCGAAAATTTTTTAGGCAAATGGGATCGCTTTTATTTATACTTAGTCTACATTAGCCGAAAAGCCGGGTGTCATTCTGTCTCATCCCAGTACACTGCCTCCTATGTCCCCTGACGCCACACCGCTGACGTGTTTTCTCAAAGGCCAGAAGGCCCGCATTGCTTTTTTGAGCATGGGCGACGAGGATGCGGACCGCCTGCGCGACCTGGGCCTGCGCGAAGGCTGCTGCGTGTGCGTGATGGCGAATGCGGAAAAATGCATCCTGGGCGTCTCGGAATGCCGCATTGCCTTGCAACGTGAGGTGGCGATGAATCTTCTGGCAACCCCTGCCTGATGCTGACCCTGCGCGACCTGAAGCCTGGCGAACGCGGTACCGTCACCGGGTATGCCGACGATGATCCTCCCGGTCGACTGTTGGAAATGGGTCTCTTACCCGGCACGCCTGTTGAGGTGGTGCGGCGGGCTCCGCTCGGCGATCCCATCGATTTAAAAGTGCGCGGATTCCACCTATCTATCCGTCAGCACGAAGCACAGCGCATTCAGGTCGAGCGGCTGTGAATCTGTTCTTGTTTTTCGTTCGCTATGCCTGCTCCTACCCCTTCTGCTGAAGTTCGTACCCGCCGTATTGCCCTGGCTGGCAATCCAAACGTTGGCAAAACAACGGTCTTTAATCTGCTGACGGGCCTGCGGCAGAAAATCGCCAACTACCCAGGGGTGACGGTTGAACGTAAAAGCGGGCGGCTCGTCAGAACGGAGCACGTAGAAATCATTGACCTGCCCGGCACCTACAGCCTGAATCCCAAGTCGATTGACGAGCGGGTAGCGTACGATGTGCTGGTCGGCCGGATGGATGGCGAGGCTCCGCCCGATATGGTCGTCTGCGTGGTAGACGCAACGAACCTGGAGCGCAATCTGTACCTGGTCACGCAAATCGTGGATCTGGGCCTGCCCGTGGTAGTGGCGCTCAATATGATGGACGCCGCACAAGAGGCAGGATTGGAAATCGATGTCCATACCCTGTCGAAGCGCCTTGGCCTGCCGGTTGTCCCCATCACGGCCCGCAGCAACGTCGGCTTTGATGATCTGCGTGCTGCCATGGCCGAACAACCCGAGCCCTCTACCGAAGCGAAATGGGGCTTAATGAGCGCTGTCGACGATCCCGTCCAACGGCTCATGCAACAACTGGATGACGAGGTGCCGGGATTGCCAGAGCGGCGGCGACAATTCGAAGCTCTTGGTGCCCTCACGAGCGACCCGCTGCTAAATCCGTGGAAAGGGCGTGCCCCCGGCTTTTATCAGGCGGTACTCGACACAAGGGCCGACCTGGAAGAACGCAAGGTGCCTTACCGTATGGCCGAGATGACCGGGCGCTACGGCTGGCTTAGTCCGCTTGCCGCCGATGTCATCACACGGCGCAAGGATCCCTCAGAGCAAACGCGCTCGGACAAGATCGATGCCGTACTCACCCACCGCATCGCCGGGCCGCTGATTTTCGCTGCCATCCTTGTGCTCATCTTCCAGGCCGTCTTCACCTGGGCCATCCCCGCGATGGATTTGATCGAAACGACCATCGTGGCGCTCGGATCGGGTGTCCGATCGATTATGCCGAATGGGATGATCGAAGATGTGATGGTGGAAGGAGTGATTACCGGCGTCGGCAATGTGCTGGTGTTTCTGCCACAGATCCTGCTGCTCTTCTTCTTCCTCGGCCTGATGGAAGACACCGGCTATATGGCACGCACGGCGTTCATTATGGACCGCCTGATGCGGCGGATGGGGCTGAGCGGCGCGTCGGTGGTGCCGCTGCTGTCGTCCTACGCCTGCGCCATCCCCGGCATTATGGCGGCGCGCACGCTGGCGAACGAACGCGACCGACTCATCACCATTATGGTCGCGCCACTGATGAGTTGTTCGGCCCGCCTGCCGGTCTACACCCTGTTTATCGGCGCGTTTATTCCCGTCGGCGCGTTTTTTGGCTTCATCGGCTATCAGGGTCTGGCGATGGTCTCGCTCTATCTGCTTGGCACGGTGATGGCGTTCGTGGCGGCCTGGGTGCTCAAGCGATTTGTGTTCAAGGGCTCTGCGTCGATGTTCGTGATGGAACTACCGCCCTACCGCCTGCCCCGGATGCGGCAGGTGCTCTGGCGGATGGTAGATCGCTCCAAAGCGTTTGTCGTCCGCGCCGGACGCATCATTTTCGGGTTGAGCATCCTGCTCTGGTTCCTCGCAAGCTTCCCGAAAGCCAATCCCGATCCCGCCGTTGAAAATGCGCGGGCCGAGGTGCAGGCAGCCTATGAGGCCCGCATCGACAGCATTGCGGCAGCCGAAGGCCTATCGGCAGGAGAGTTGGTTGCGCGTGGCCCGATGGACGCCGTCAACCGTGTTGAAGAGCAGCGCCAACTTCAACTGGACGAACTTGCTGTAGAAAACGCTGGTCGGCAAATCCGGCAGAGCATCATCGGGCGGCTTGGACGTGCCGTTGAACCGATCATGCGCCCTCTCGGCTTCGACTGGAAAATCAGCGCTGGGATCCTCAGCGCCTTTGCTGCCCGCGAAGTCATCGTCAGCACCATGGCAACCATCTACAGCGTCGGCGAGGAAGGTGATGGCGAACCGGTGTTGCTCCGCGACGCCTTGAAAGCCGACCGCTATCCCAACGGAGAACCGGTCTACACGCCGCTCGTGGCCGTCAGCCTGATGGTCTTCTTCGTCTTCGCGCTGCAATGCATGAGCACCCTCGCCATCGCCCACCGCGAGACCAATACGTGGAAATGGCCCATCGTGATGTGGCTTTACATGTTCGCGCTGGCCTACGTCTTCTCCCTCCTCGTCTACCAGGGCGGGCAGGCGCTCGGCATCGGTTAGCAGTTGGCCCTGGTCATCATTTTTCTAACGGCATGCCTTTCCCTGCCCCTATGGCGCTTCTTCTTGATCCAGTAGACGCTGCTTCCGATGACTTCCCCACCGATAGCCGCCCGCACCACCAGCTTTCCGCACGACGCGATGACAGGGAATGACGAGCGCCACTTTGTTGCTTGCGCACGCCCGGGCCACCGCCCGCGCCGCTTCGGGCTGTCCTAACATCTCGGCAACCTCGCTATAGGAGCGCGTCGTGCCGTAAGGAATCTTCTGGAGGGTCTTCCATACGCGCCGCTGGAAATCCGTGCCTTGTAATTCAACGGGCACAGTCGGATGCGCATGCACCCCGTCA
>DATGCC010000840.1:0-4591 GCA_035312345.1 Rhodothermales bacterium | reverse complement strand
TTGCCAGCCGTCTAGGCTCACCACGGCGTCGGCCTGCATGTTGCGCATCTGCACATTGAGCACTGAGAAGCCATCGAAGTTCAACCCGAGCAGGCCCATCCGGTCCGTATCGACGAAGGAGAGGCCACGCACCTGCGCCAGGGCGAACTCCCAATTCCGGCTCTGCGTTTCGATGGCGAGTTGAGGAACCGTCACCTGCTGGCGGGTTACTTCTGGACGCATGGGTATGGTGACGACCACATAGCCATAGCTGGCCAAGTGCTCGGCCAGCAAATTGGCCGATTGGGTACCATAGAGACTGGCAACAATCAAGGGAAAAGAGCCGGCGTCGGCGTTGGCATCGCGGCGCGTGGCGGCAGGCTGCTCCATAATAGCAGCCAACTCGGCGTCGGTCAGGGGCGCACCAAACGCAAATCGGGCAATGCCTTGCGGCAGGTTTGCTGCGGCCTCGCGGTCGGCATCTGTGATGGGGCCGAAGCTGCCTCGTTTGTGTGTTTGTGCCAGCGCCAGGTAGGTGCCGTATTCCATCGGCTCGCCAGTGCCCGGTTGGGCCGGATACCAGATGCTGATAGGCAGCGGCAGGGCGTCATTGCCTGGCTGGGATGCGCCCGTGTAATTCTGCTTGGGACCGATGGCCCGGCTATAATCCGTCGTTTCCAACACGCGAAAACCCACCGCATGGGGACCCGCCTCAACGGCTTGTGCATGTGCATCATTGGGGAGGAAGAGACAGGACAGAACCAGCGGTAGCAGGAAAAGCAAAGGGAGGGAAGTGTTCATAGCCTCAATGGTGTGTACAAAAAACTTGCGGATCCTTCCCTTGAGATGTCAGAAAGAGGCAAAGGGTTTAGACACCCTCCTGCGAGCGAATGTCATTTACCGCCGTAGGCTGCTGGAATAGGTCCGGCCCCGGTTTCTTCGTCCCAGATGATGCTCACAATCCACCAGCGATCCTCGGAAAAAACCAGTTGAAAGCTGTTGATGCCTCGGCCCAGGATCTGGTCGTCGTCCCAGAAATGCTTTTGATAGGTGCTGAACACCTGGGCGATGTCGCCGTAACGGGTTACTTCGCTATGAATGCCCTCTTCGGCAAAACCTTTGTCCTGGGGGCCGCCAACGACCGTGAACGAATCTACGAGAGCGATGAAGTTCTCGGGGGAATGAACCACGAACGCACCGCCCGTCTGCTCTGTATTTGGGATGAGCGTAGCCTGGGGCAGAAAGAGCGAGCGAAACCGATCCCAGTTGTATGGCTGGCCCGGTGCCCGCTGGATGGCTTCGTAGGCAGCCTCAACAATCGCCTCGGGCGTACCGACATCGGAGGGCTGTGGATAGGGTTGAGCGTAGGTCGGGTGGCTACTTGCAAGGAGCAAGAGGGCAAGTAGCAACGCAGAGGGTAGGCTTTTCATGTGTGGTAAGGTCGGTGGTGGATGTGGGTAAAAGGGATGCCGCCAGATGTCATTCGCCGAAGACAACCTGTTGCCAGCCAGTAGGATCGAAGGTTTGTGTGTCGGGTGGTGTTCCTCGGATAAGGTCAGCATTGAGGGTGGCATCTTGCAGTGAGGCCGGCCAGTAGCGCGGAGCCTCTGGCGTGGCTACATACACCACGGCCAGCACAGAGGCCGATTCCAGGAGGCGTTTGTCGATCTGGTATTCTATCTCTTCGGGGACGCCCATATGTCCGGTTGTTGCCACCCAGCCATGCTTTCCGAGGTAATCCATACGTTGTTCTTGCACTTCTGGGTTCATGCCAGGGTCTCGCATCTCCCACACGAATTCGCGTTTCAACTGGGACGGCTTTCTGTCATCCTGATGGTAAACGGCCATGCCCAGTGCGGCAGAGGCATGCAGCACGCGCAAGCTGTCGTCCTCCAGCACATAGACATGCCCCCAGCCCGACTCCACGCCTCGCATCGCCACGTAGAGGTAATTGCCCTCGTGCTGAAGGTAGAGGTGACCGCCCCCTGCCAGATCCTGTTGTAGGGCTTGTGCCCATTCGCCCTCAGCGATCCTGCCGTCGAGTGTAGGAGCAGGGGCAGCAGGAATAATCAGGTCGTGGTAGGCAGGGTTGGCTGCTGGATGGTCTGCACCCTCAGGCTGGCAGCCAGCGAAGAGCAGCAGGATGATGAACGGATAGGCAAACATGAGCGATTCTCCAAGAGCAGTAAAGGAAATAGCGGGACTATCTTAGTTCACTTGATGCCAGCGTACGCCGTCCCAGGTCCATGTATCCTGGAGCCGGTTGCCAGCGTGGAAGCCACCATAGAGCACGACCTCTTCTCGTTGGCGGTCATAGGCCATGCCGTGCACATTTCTCAGGGATGGTCCTGTCTCGGCTACCTGGGTCCATGCAGTGCCATCCCATTCCCAGGTGTCGCCGAAGTCGCCCGCTTCGCCACGCCCGCCGAAGAGCACCACGCGTTGCCTCCGGGCATCATAGGCCATCCGGGTGGCAAAGCGTGGGGACGGTCCTTCTTCGCTCACCAGTGTCCACGATGTGCCATCCCACTCCCAGGTGTCATTCAGGAGGCCTTCTTCGCCCCACCCACCGAAGAGCACGACGCGCTCCCGGTTGTCGTCGTAGACCATCCGGTGCGTACCGCGTGGCGGTGGTGATATTCCTTCGTGAGATCGCCAGCGCTGCCCGTCGTAGATCCAGGTGTTGCCTAGCGGTTCCCGGTTTCCAGGTGCACCGCGTCCTCCACCGAACAGGACAATTTCCTGCCGGGCCGCATCATATGCCATGGCGTGATGATCTCGCACGCCAGGGCCTTCGTCGGGGCCATGAAGCAAGGTCCAGGAAGCACCGTTCCAGGCCCACAAATCGCCATACCGCTCATCTTCGCCAACATCTTGCCCGAAGCGAAGCACGAAGCCACCGTGGAGTAAAAGTACATTCTGGTTTGCGTCATACGCCAGGGCGAAGTGTCCGCGCGCACCCGGTCCTGCATCGTCTCCTAGCTGGCTCCAGCGCGTTCCGTTCCAGCCCCAGGGGCCACCATCCTGTCCAGCAGGTACGCCGCCGACCAGGATGACCTGCTCCAGGTCTGCGTGGTATATCATCGCATGCGCCGACCGGGAGCCAGGATTTGCGACAGGCTGGTTAGATGCGCTCGCTATTGTCTGTCCCGCTCCATCAGGCTGACAGGCGCTGAGACAAACAATCGACACAAGGATACACAGCATCCAGCGAGCAGAGCGACGGGTCTGAATGGTAATCATACGCATGAACATTATTCGTAGCGGAGCGCCTTCACTGGGTTGGCGGTGGCAGCGCGGACAGCATGGTAGCTCACGGTCGCCAGCGCGATAAGCAGCGTAAGGGCACCGGCGAAGAGGAAGATTGCTACGCCAAGGTCTGTCCGGTAGGCAAACCCGTCGAGCCAGTGCGTAGCGGCGAAGTAGGTCAGCGGCGCGGCGACGATGAACGCCAGCGCGACAAGCTTGAGGAAATCTTTGCTCAACAGCATCACGATGCCAGGCACGCTCGCGCCCAGCACCTTGCGCACGCCGATTTCTTTCCGCCGCTGCTCAGTCGTGAAGGAGATCAATCCTAACAAACCAAGGCACGCGACGAGCAGGGCGAGGCCCGTGCAGGCCCAGATAATGCGGCTCAGGCTCTGGTCGGCGGCGTAGAGTTGGGCGAACTGGTCATTCACAAAGGTGAACTGCGGCGGACGCTCCGGCTCGAAAGCGGCCCATGTTTCTTCGAGGAAGGCCAGCGTTTCCGCTACGTTATCCGTGCTAATCTTGATGGTCAGATAGCGACGAAACCCCTCTTCCAGATTGATGATGAGGGGCGCTACTTCCCGGTGGAGCGATGCGTAGTGAAAGTCTTTGACCACGCCTACCACGGTGACGTTGTGGGGCGATTCCTCATCGGGTATCTCCATCGTTTTGCCAACGGGGTCGTCCCAGCCGAGGAAGTGGGCGGCGCTCTCATTGATCAAGATCGCGTCCGTGGCATCGCTGCCGTGGTCGCGCGAGAAGTTGCGTCCAGCGGAGATCTCCATGCCATAGGTATCGATATAGTCATAATCGACAAGGAGGGCCGGTGTCGTCCAGTACTCCTCTTCGCCCTGCCAGCCTTCGGGGCGGTAGTTCCAGATCCAGATCCGCTCGCCGAGCCGGTTCGAAGACCCCGCTACCCCCCGTACTTCAGGACGCTGGAGCAGCTGAGACCGGAAGGCATCGAAGGTGGCTTCCTCCGCCACCGCTGAGCCGCTGACAGGGATTGTGAGCAACTGATCCTGCTCGAAGCCCAGCGTTTTGCTTCGGATAAAGTCGAGTTGCTGGTAGACGACGCCCGTCCCGATAAGCAGAGCAATAGACACAGCGAATTGGCCCACCACGAGCACCTGCCGCAGGCGGGCTTTCTGCGAGCCGCCACGCGCTTGCCCCTTGAGGACCGTAGCGGGTTGAAAAGCCGAGAGAAAGAATGCTGGATAGCTTCCCGTCACCACGCCCACGAGTACGGTCACCACGATGAGGCCGCCCAAAATTAACGGGTCGCTCAAAACGGAAAGCGAGAGGCTCGTCCCAGCGAGTGTGCTGAAGAAGGGAAGGCAGAGCCACGCCATCCCAACGGCCA
>DATGCC010000839.1:0-2591 GCA_035312345.1 Rhodothermales bacterium | reverse complement strand
CACCGGAGTGACCGGGTGGATTTAAGCCTGTTCCAGTTGGGGCTGCGTCTGTTGGAGCACATGCTCAATGAAGCCTGGGAGCTTCTGGTGGCCTTCATACCGCCTCCACTCGACCCAATCCAAAGTGTCCGGTAGCAAATGGTTGTACTACGAATGATGTCAGTGGCAAGGCAAATAAATCCTGCTCGCTGTGGTTAACAAAAGAGCAAAACAAATCCTGGCAGAATGATGCACTGATCCGTTATTGCAAGATAAGAAACCTGTTTAAATATACACATGCCAGAGCAAAGACGCGGGGCAAAATAGAGCGGGCTATCGTTTTACGTCGTCACAATTCGAGATTAATTAGTCATCCAGTGCTGACCTCTCTGTGCGTCGTCTCGTATCTAGGATGTGCTGTCCTCTCATCCAAACGACACCAACCATGGACGCCCATAAACGCCACATCCTCGTCATCCTCGACGGCTACGGCATCGCCGAAGACCCGTCGGTGAGCGCCATCGACCACGCGCAAAAACCGTTTCTGGATCACCTCTTTGCCACGTATCCGCATGCCACGTTGCAGGCGTCAGGGCGGGCCGTGGGGCTGCCGGAGGGGCAGATGGGCAACTCGGAGGTGGGTCACATGAACCTCGGCGCAGGCCGCGTAGTCTACCAGGACATTACCCGCATTGACCTCGCCACTGAGGAGGCCGACTTCTTTGAGGTGGAGCCGCTCGTGCAGGCCGTCCGCCACGCGAAGACGCACGGCACCAAACTGCACCTCCTGGGCCTGTTCTCCGATGGCGGTGTCCACAGCCACCTCAACCACCTCTACGCACTCCTCGAAATGGCCCAACGCAACGGGCTGTCGCGAGAGCAGGTCTGCGTCCACGCTTTCACCGACGGGCGCGACACTGACCCAGAAGGAGGTATCGAATACGCCCGGCAGTTTCAAGCAAAGGCGGACAACATCGGTGTGGGGCGGATCGTGTCTATCATTGGACGCTACTTTGCGATGGACCGCGACCACCGATGGGAGCGCATCGAGAAAGCCTATCGTCTGCTGACGGAGGGCACTGGCGAAGTCTTCACTGATCCCATCGCCGCGTTCGAGGCCAGCTATGCCGAGGGCGTCACCGATGAGTTCATCGAGCCGCGTGGCATTGAGTATAGCGATGGGATCGACACACGGGTTGATAATGGCGATGCGGTCATCTTCTTCAACTTCCGCGCTGACCGCGCCCGCCAGCTTACCCGCGCCTTCACGCAGGACGACTTCGATGGCTTCGACCGGGGAAAGCAGGTAGACCTGAACTACGTCACCTTCACCCGCTACGAGAAAGAGTTCGACCTGCCTGTCGCCTTCGACAAGCTCGATTTGAAGCAAACGCTGGGCGAAGTCATCAGCGAGCGGGGCGGGCAGCAGCTTCGCATCGCCGAGACGGAGAAGTATGCGCACGTCACTTATTTTTTCAGCGGCGGGCGCGAGACGCCGTTCGAGGGCGAAGAACGCATCCTCGTGCCCTCGCCCAAAGTGGCGACGTACGACTTACAACCGGAGATGAGTGCTGCCGAAATCGCCGAAAGGTGCGCCGCAGCACTCGCCGAGGAGCGCTACAACTTCGTCTGCCTCAATTTCGCCAACCCGGACATGGTGGGCCACACCGGGGATTTCAACGCGGCAGTAAAAGCCATCGAAGCGGTGGATGCGGCGACGAAGGTGGTGGTCGAGGCTGCCCTCGCGCATGGCTACTCGGTCAACATCATCGCCGACCACGGCAACGCCGACAAGATGAAAAACCCCGACGGCTCGCCCCATACTGCGCACACCACGGCGCTCGTCCCGCACCTCATCATCAAAGACGGGTTCGACGGCCCCATCCAAGACGGCAAGCTCGGCGACATCGCCCCGACCATCCTTGCGCTACTCAACGAGGCGGTGCCAGAGGCGATGACGGGGGACGTGTTGGTCTAAAGGAAACTTATGTGTGTACTGGCAAAATTTGACCTTGTGTTTTATATTACACACAAATTTATGGCAATTTTGTTGGGTTGCTAGAGAATAGGTACCAGTTCATCGCTACAGCTAGCATTGTAGGCAAGGATTGCAAATAGCATCGGTCAGTGTTCAGATAGCTAGAGGCGTCGTTATGGCTATAGACATTGCAGTAGTACGAGACCTCATTGTTCAACGTGTTGCAGATATAAACAATCCTCAAGATGTAGCTGTGCGTTTGGGAATGTCCTATCACACCCTGCGAAAAGAGTTTCGGCGCAAAACAGGGATGACACTGGGCAAATTCATCATTCAAGAACGGATCAAGAAGGCAAAGCAACTGCTGACGACTACGGACCTGCTTTGCTTTGAAGTAAGCTATGCCGCAGGCTTTACACGGGAGGATGTAGCAGCACGGACGTTCAAGGAGCATACCGGCATGACCATGCAGGGATACCGGCGGCGTTTTAGGGTTAAAGAGGAGGGAAAGGGAGGGGCGTAAGGTCATGACAATCAGCCAACAGTGCAAATCACTGGAGCCAGCCATCTCCGTCAAAGCTTTTCATTTGACTTGCTACTTTGTAACACCTAGCGTGAAGTAAGAGGGTTTCAT
>DATGCC010000838.1:0-4803 GCA_035312345.1 Rhodothermales bacterium | reverse complement strand
CACCGACAGCCACACGGCCCGATGGCTTAGGGCTTTGCTATCGTCGCGCCAGCCAAAGATTTCGCGGATGCCTGACGCCGCAGCCAGCGGCGCGGTGACGGCTGACGTAAGGCCTGCCGCCAGCAATCCCAGCCCGAAGAGCGCCCGCGCTGCTGATCCGGCGATAGGGTCGAGCAAAGCAGCCAGTTCTGCAACCGAACGTACCTCGGCTCCTGCCTCGTGGAGCGTGGCGCCCGCCATCAAGATCGCCAGCGAGATGAGGCCGCCAGTGGGGAGAAACACCGCCATGCCGAGCAGTTCGCGCCGCCAGGCTTGTTCCGGGGCCTCATCCCGCCAGTAACGCTTGGCGACGGTGGCATGCAGGAACAGGTTGTAGGTGACGATGGTGGTGCCGATCAGTGCAACGACGGTGAGCAGGCTCCCCTCTGGCAGCGATGGCACGAATAAACCACGGAGTGCCGCTGCCCAATCGACGGGGGCGAGCAGGAGCGTGGCGAGGAACAGCACACTCATCGCCGCGACGAGCAGGGCAAAGAGGCGAGTCAGCACGCGCAGGTCGAGCAGCAGAATGAGGCTGGCGACCACGGCTAGCGCACCCACGATCCAGCCGAAAAGTCCTTCGAGGCCGAGTGCTGTTTGCACGCCTGTTGCTGCGCCGACGAGGTTGCCCGTCTCAAAGGCCGCCGTTCCGATCCACAGCCCCAGCACCACGAGGGCAAAGACGATTTTGCGAGCGGTCGGGTGGGCAATGTCCTCGCGCATGGCTTCGCCCAGACCCTTGCGTGCCAGGATGCCTGTGCCCGCCGTGAAGGATTGCAGTACAAACGTGGCTGCCGTGGCGAATAGCAGCACCCACGCGAGGCCGTAGCCGAAGCGGACGCCTGCCGTGGCGCAGGTCAGCACTGTCCCCGGCCCGACGAAGGCTGCCACCACGAGTGAGGACGTTCCGAGTTTCATGGGCAAGTGTGTATTTGGGGGAAGGAGATAGTACCTTGCTTGCCGCCGATTGTCAACCAATGGTTTGTTGCAATGCTCAAACACATGCTGATACTGCTTATGCTGTTGTCGATAGGTGCGCCCGTATTTGCGCAATCAACGACGGAGGTGTCGGACCCCGATCTGCAGGCCAGGCTGGAAGCGCTCGTAGCGGATTTTCAAGGCCAGGTGGGTCTCTACGTGCGTCACCTTCCGACAGGACGCACCGCTGCTATCCAGGCCGATACCCTTTTTCCCACGGCTAGTATGATCAAGGTGCCCATTCTGGTCAATACTTTCGACGCTATCGAAAAGGGGCGATTGGACTACAATCAGAAGCTCGTCTACCGCGATTCGCTGTTGTATCCGGGCGAGGATATCGTCGGGGCGTTTCGGGATAGCACCGAGATCAGCCTCAGCAAGGTAGCCATGCTGATGATTACGACGAGCGACAACACCGGGGCGCTCTGGCTCCAGCATCTCAGCGGCACGGGTGCCACCATCAACGCCTGGCTGGCCGATCACGGTTTCGAGGGCACGCGGATGAACAGCCGCACGCCGGGCCGCCGGGGCGATTGGGAGAAATACGGCTGGGGCCAGACCACGCCCCGCGAGATGGCCGAACTGCTGGTAATGATCCGAGAAGGTAGGGCCGTCAGCCCTGCCGCCAGCGAGGAGATGTACCGCATCCTGAGGCGCATCTACTGGAACGACGAAGCCCTCTCGCAAATCCCGCCGTACGTCCAGGCTGCATCAAAGCAAGGGGCCGTCAGCGCTTCTCGCTCCGAGGTGGTACTCGTCAATGCTCCGCATGGCGATTATGTGTTCTGCATCATCACGAACAATCAGGAGGATCAGAGTTGGGGCAGCGACAACGAAGGCTTTGTGCTACTGCGTGATGTTTCGCGCACCCTCTGGCAGCATTTCGAGCCGGATGCTGATTGGCACCCTGCTCAGGGAATGAATCGATATTGAGTAGCGTCTATGATGTATTTCGTGGGTATGCTGGAGGCATCCTGTTTCTTCCAAACACCATCGGCGAGAGCACCTGAAAATCATGTATCGCTCCCTTGGGCTCGTAGGCCTTTCCTTGCTCTGGGTTCTGCATAGCCAGGCCCAGCCGCAGTCCACACCAGACACGGTATTACAGGCCCGGCTTGATAGCCTCGTGCATGGCTTTAGCGGCACGGTCGGCCTTTACGTCCGGCATCTTTCCACCGGGCGCACCGTTGCAATCAACGCGGATGTTGTGTTTCCGTCGGCCAGCCTTATCAAGGTGCCTATTCTGGTTAAAACCTTTGATGCTATCTCAAAGAGCAAATTGGGCTATCATCAGAGGATAATCTACAGAGACACATTGCGGACCGTGGGCGCGGGGCTGTTGAGCGCATTCAAGAATGGCTCAGAAGTAGAGGTCAGCGAGGCGCTGATGTTGATGACGGCCATGAGCGATAACACGGCGGCGCTGTGGCTTCAACACCTGGCAGGCGGCGGCAAGGCCGTCAACGGCTGGCTCAAGGTGAACGGCTTCAAGGAGACGCGCGTCAATGCCGGCACGCCGGGACGGCTCAAACAATGGAAACAGTACAACTGGGGCCAGACCACGCCCCGCGAGATGGCCGAACTGCTGGTAATGATCCGAGAAGGTAGGGCCGTCAGCCCGTCTGCCAGCGAGGAAATGTACCGCCTGCTCACGCGCAGCTACTGGAGCACCGAAGCCCTCTCGCAAATTCCGCCGTACGTCCAGGCTGCGTCGAAGCAAGGCAGTGTGGCACGGGCACGTTCCGAGGTGGTGCTCGTCAACGCGCCGCATGGCGACTATGTGTTTTGTCTCATGACCAGCGACCAGGAGGATGAAAGCTGGGGCAGCGACAATGAAGGCTTTGTGCTACTGCGTGATGTTTCGCGCACCCTCTGGCAGCACTTTGAGCCGGATGCTGACTGGCAGCCTACGGCTTTTGGCAAGTAAGCGATAGTATTGTCACCCCTGTAGGACAACACTGTGTATCGAACTGGACGAAAGGGCCCAGATGCAAAAAGCCTCGCCGACGAGCATTCGGCGAGGCTTTTTGCATCTGGTGTGCTATCCAGCTACTACTTGAGCAGCGTAACCTGTTGCGTGTTGCTGAAGGTGGCACCGGCCGTGCGAATCAGGTAGAGGCCGCTGGGCAGATTGTCTGCCTCGAAGGTGAATGTGTGGCGCTCTTGCGCTTCGAGCGGTCCGTCATGTAGCAGTGCCACACGGCGGCCCAGCAGGTTATATACCTCAATCAACACGTTCTGGCGCTGGTCGAGCGTCAGGGTGAACTGCGTGGTCGGGTTGAACGGGTTGGGATAGGCCGACGTCAACCGAAAGGAGGTGACCACCTCGTTGGTCTGTGTTACGGCGTCGCGTTCAGGATTATTATGGCGCTCTTGCGCGTAGGTAACCTGCGCACTGATCAGCAGTGCAAGCAGAATTACAACATGTCGTATCCATTTATGCATCACTACCCTCCATAATCTGCAAAAGAGGTATCGGGCGAATCAGCCTGTTGCTTAACAAGATTCGCACCATTCTTTCACGCAGAGCGCGGCATTTTGTGTCAGGGTAAGGCGAGAGGTTGTCTATTTTTGCGTGAAACTTGTGCTACATGCCGCTCAGGGTGTTACAGGCAATACACCCGAACAAGCTTTTATGCTTAATGGGACGAAGTGTGTCGACGCAATACCCGCCCCGAGCGTACGCCCGTTATCTCGCCATTTTGCAGAACGGCCTGCCCATAGACGAAGACGTGCTGCACGCCCGTTGCGTACTGGTGCGGCTCGGCAAACGTCGCGTGGTCGATGATCGTTGCTGGATCCAACACGGCAATGTCAGCAAAAGCGCCCACGCGCAAGACCCCACGATCCGCAAGGCCGAGGCGCTGAGCCGGCAGGCTGGTCATCTTGCGGAGGGCTTCGGCGAAGGAGAGCACACCCTGCTCGCGCACGTAGCGGCCCAGCACGCGGGCAAACGCGCCATAGTTACGTGGGTGGGGTACGCCCACATTGGGATTCGGAATGCCGCCATCCGACGAGATCATCGTCATCGGATGCTGCATGACCCGCTCGACATCGCCCTCCGACATGGAGTGGAAGACGCCCTGGCAACCGCCTTTCTCTTGCAACTCCATCGCTAGCGAAGCTGCTTCTTCGACGGTGACAGGGCGACCCGCTTCGGTCAGCATGTCGGCAAGGCTTTTGCCGTTGCGTGAGGCATCCCACGAGCAGTTGGCGGCAACAATCGTAGACGGATCACCTCCGCGCTCGGCGTTGATGTGGGCGACGATTTCGCTGTGGATACGGGTGCGGGTGTCGGCATCGCGGAGGCGCGCCACAAGGTCGTCCTGGCCGCCTTCTTTGCTCCACGCGGGAAACAGGATCGTGAGACCGGTGCTGGACGCCGTGTAGGGATACTGGTCGCTTGACACATCTACGCCCCGTGCGCGGGCCTCGTCAATGAGGTGCAGCGAGGCTTTGGTGTTGCCCCATCGGCTCGGTCCGATGACTTTGTGATGCGTTACCTGCGCCGCCACGCCGCCTTCCTCGCCCACGCGGATCACCTCAGCAACACTTTCCTCCAGCCGACTGCCTTCGTCGCGGATGTGGCTGATGTAGAGGCCCTCATACGGAGCCGTCACCTTTGCCAGCGCGACGAGTTCGTCCGTTTTGGCATACGCGCCCGGCGTGTACTCCAGCCCGGACGACAGTCCGAACGCGCCGTCTTCTATGGCCTGCACGACCATGGCTTGCATCTCTTTCAACTCGGCATTGGTGGGTGCACGGTCTACATTGCCCATCACGCGG
>DATGCC010000837.1:0-2449 GCA_035312345.1 Rhodothermales bacterium | reverse complement strand
ATCCTCGCCGCGGGTATCGAGAGCAACCATCAGAACTATACGCGCTTCCTCGTCCTCGCCCCTGCCGAATCATCGGTGGGCAGGCCGGGCGAAAAAGCCTCTATCGTCTTTACGTTGCACGAGAATGTGCCAGGGGCCCTTTTCAAAAGCCTCGCCGTCTTTGCTCTGCGCGACCTCGACCTGTTCAAAATCGAAAGCCGCCCGCTTGTCGGCAGCCCCGGTCAGTATCTTTTCTACCTCGACTTTGAAGGAGCCGTCGCCGACGAACCCGTACAGCGCGCCCTAGATCACCTCGGCGAAATCACGGGTTGGATAAAGGTTTTAGGCTCCTATCCGCACGGCAAGACCGTCGAGTAAACATGTTACAAAAGCGAGATATCGTACGTCTTGGAAACACATCCCTTTGATCGAAGAAACGCCGGAATGATGAGCCGTCTTCGCCGCGTAGGTATATTGGGAATAATGGTCTTGCAACTCAGCATTGGAGTCTCGCAGGCCCAGTCTAAGCAGCATCTGGCAAAAGGCATCCAACTGGTTCAGGATGATCAGTACGAGGAAGCCATTCCCATATTAGAAGCGGCTGTCGAAACCTTACCAAACAACGCGGACGCGCATTACTGGCTCGGCGCCGCTTACGGCCTCAAGGCCCAGCAATCGAACGTGCTCAAGCAAGCCACGCTGGCTCCCCGCATCCGCAAGCACTTCGAGCGGAGCGTCGCATTAGACCCCAACCATCTCGATGCCCGAATGGCACTGGTAGAGTTTTACCTGCAAGCCCCCAGCTTTATGGGCGGCAGCAAAGACAAAGCCCTGGAGCAAGCCAAAGCCATCTACAGCCGGGACGAAGCAGTGGGGGTGCAATCACTCGTGCGGGTTCATGAGGCCGCTGAGGAATACGACAAAGTCGAGCAGGTTTACAAAGACGCCATCGCCCTTGCCACAGATGACACCCTGCTCAAACTGAATCTCGGTTTCTTCTACCAACGCACGGAGCAATACGACCGGGCCTTCGATACCTTCGAGAAACTGGCCGTTTCTGATAATTGGTACGCGCTCTATCAGGTGGGCCGTACCGCCGTGTTCTCGGGCCAGCGGCTGGCACGCGGGGCAGAGGCGCTGGAAACGTATGTGCAGCATCAACCCACAGCGCAGGAACCAGATCTGGCGTCGGCGCACTACCACCTCGGTATGGTCTACGAGCAGATGAGCCGCTCCGATGATGCGGCCGAGGCTTATGCCCGTGCCTTTGAACTGAACCCACAGCTTACAGAAGCCCGGAAAGCCCTCAGCAAGTTGCGTTGAAAGCTTTTACTTAATCTCCCACGTGTCGCCGCTTCGAAGGAGCTTGGCAAGGTCACCCTGACCGCGCTTCTCGGTGATGCCTTCAATCTGGGTGTGAAGCAGGTCTTCGTAGGTAGAGCGCTCTTCGCGGTAGAAGACGCCGAACGGGCGCGGCATGTCGTCCTGCCAGAACATGCGCCCGGCGATATTGGCTAGCTCCATGCTCGTCTCGTCGTACACGATGCAGTCGTCCTTCGACCAGTTGCCATTCGTCAGGTCTATCACTTCAGGCGCGAAGCCGTCGAGGTGGATACCCTTGGCCCCTTTCTCGAAGACCATCGGCTCGCCGTGCTCAATGAAGACGGTGCTCTTGGCTTTGGTTGCCTTCTCGGTGTACTCAAAGAAAGCGCCATCGTTGAAGATATTGCAGTTCTGGTAGATCTCGACGAACGACGCGCCGTGGTGGTCGTGGGCGCGCTTGAGGATTTTCGTCATGTGCTTCGGATCGCGGTCCATCGTGCGGGCTACGAATGTCGCATCGGCACCGAGCGCGAGCGTCACCGGGTTGAACGGATGGTCGATGGAGCCATAGGGCGTGCTCTTGGTGATCTTGCCCTGCTCGCTCGTCGGACTGTACTGGCCCTTGGTGAGGCCGTAGATCTGGTTGTTGAACAGCAGCAGCTGCACATCCACGTTGCGGCGCAGCAGATGGATTAAATGGTTGCCGCCGATGGACAGCGCATCGCCGTCGCCCGTGATGATCCACACGTCGAGTTCCGGGCGGCTGGCCTTGAGACCTGTCGCCAAAGACGGCGCACGCCCGTGGATGGAATGCACGCCGTACGTGTTCATGTAGTACGGAAACCGACTCGAACACCCGATGCCGCTGATGAAAACAACGTCCTCCTTTGGCACGCCGAGGTCGGGCATGAGCCGCTGTACCGTAGCGAGGATGGCATAGTCGCCGCAGCCGGGACACCAGCGCACATCCTGGTCGGTAGCGAAGTCCTTGCGCGTGAGGGTGGGCGCACCGTCGCCACCAGCAAGGCCGGGTGGCATAGCCGGTTTGCTCACCTTCATACCCGCCGTTTTGCCAGGGGGCATGCCGGGCTCGCGCTTGCCCGCAGGTTGCGGCGGCAGCGTCGGTTTCTTTGCCTTTGGCTCCATG
>DATGCC010000836.1:0-6192 GCA_035312345.1 Rhodothermales bacterium | reverse complement strand
GATCCCGCACACCGCCGAAAGCACCATCGCCAACCTACCGCTGCGGCTACCCTCTACCGAGATCCACACGGTCGGAGCAGGAGGCGGGAGCATCGCGCGTGTGGATGCAGGCGGTGTGCTCCGAGTGGGCCCCGAGAGTGCTGGTGCCGATCCTGGACCGGCGTGCTATGGACATGGTGGCACGGAGCCAACCGTCACCGATGCCAACCTTGTGCTCGGTAGGCTGGATGAAGGATCACTGCTTGATGAATCCCAGGCGCTGTCGATGGACGAAGCGGCAGCACAGGAGGTGCTTGCGCAACTCGGCAATACCCTCAACCTGTCGCCCGAAGCAGCGGCGTTGGGCGTTGTGCGCGTCGCCAATGCCGCGATGGAACGGGCCCTGCGGCGCGTATCCGTAGAACGAGGCCATGACCCACGAGATTATGTGCTGGTACCCTTCGGCGGAGCGGGGCCACTGCATGCCTGCGACCTTGCCAATGCGCTTGGTGTGCGCCGCATCCTGGTGCCACGCTACCCCGGCGTGCTGAGCGCGCTTGGCTTGCTCATGGCCGACGTCGTTCACGACACGTCACAGGCGGTCCTGCAATCCTTTGACACGATGCTTGCTGCTCCCGACATGCTCCGTGCTACCACCGAAGCACTATCGGAGCAGGCACAAGAAATCCTGGCCCCAAACCACCCAGGCAATCCGCAGGTGACGGCCTCGCTCGACCTGCGCTACGCCGGGCAAAGTTATGAATTGTCGGTCCCAATAGAACTGCCTGTTTCAATGGAGCACCTGGAACACACGAGGACGGCTTTTCACGACGCCCATGCACAGCGCTATGGCTATGCCACGCCCGAACGTGCCGTCGAAGCGGTGACGGTGCGGGTGCAGGGTCGTGTGCCCGGTGCCCAGCTTCATTTACCAGAGGAACCTATTACAGCAACGAAATCGGATCAAGCTCGTCTAGGAGAAAAGCTCGTGTGGTTCAGCGCGGATACTCCAGCTAAGACGCCCTACTACCACCGTGATAAGCTCCGCCACGGGCACCGTCTGGATGGCCCGGCCCTGGTTTTTCAATACGACACCACTCTCGTCATTACGCCCGGTTGGCAGGGGCGGGTCGATGCCTGGCACAACCTGTGGCTCGAACGATAAACCCGCACAATCTGTGAAATTGCCATGAGACACTTTTCTGCTTTCTTGTCCCTACTCGTTCTTCTTGGCGGATGTGTTCAAGCACAACCCACCACGCTTTCCGATAACGAGGCTATTGACGCTGTCTACGCCCGGTTCAGCGAAGCATACGACCAGATGGACCCTGAAGCCGTCGTCGCGCTCTATACCGACGATGCCTATTACCTTCCCGGCGGCGATGGTGCAATCCTGCACGGCTCCGACGCCCTCCGCAAATCATTTGCCTTCCTGGCACAGACAAAGGAAGGCGGCGGTCAACTCGCCATTGCGTTCCGCTCTGTGGACCGCGCCATCAGTGGTAACCTAGCCTACGATGTCGGCTACTACCGGCTCACCGCCCAGCGCCCCGACGGTACGGAGCACGTTAGCGTGGGTAAGTTTACGACCGTGCTGGTGAAAAGCGACAACGGGCAATGGCGCTTCCAGGTGGATGCCTTCAGTAGTGCCCCAGAGACTGCTTTCGACGCTGCCCTTAAATGACTTCTTTCCAACCGCTCGACCCGATCCTGCTCGAACTCTACCGGCATCGCTTTGCGGGCGTGGCCGAGGAAATGGGCGTGACGTTGCGGCGGACAAGCTATTCACCCAACATCAAAGAACGGCTCGATTTTTCATGCGCCGTCTTTGATACAGAGGGGCGCATGGTGGCGCAGGCAGCGCATATCCCTGTCCACCTCGGCGCGATGCCCGCCAGCGTCGCCGCCGCCATGCAGACTGTGGATGCATGGCACCCCGGCGACCTCGTTATTCTCAATGATCCCTATGCAGGCGGCACCCATCTCCCCGACATCACGATGGTCTCCCCCGTCTTTGACGATGAAAACACCCATCTAAATTTCTTCGTCGCCAGTCGTGCCCACCACGCCGACATCGGCGGGATGACGCCGGGGTCGCTGCCACTCTCAACGGAAATCTACCAGGAAGGGCTGATCATTCCACCGGTCAAACTCTACCGCGCCGGAGAAGCCCAGGAAGACCTCCTGGGCCTGATCCTGCGCAACGTCCGCACGCCCGACGAGCGCCGGGGCGATCTTGCCGCACAGCGTGCCGCTCATGCTGTCGGCGAGCAACGGTTGCAGGAGTTGATGGCGCAATTCGGTGTCGATGAAGTGCCAGCCTACGCCGGGTACCTGCACGCCTACTCCGAGCGCCTGATGCGGGCCGAGGTTGCAACCTGGCCGGATGGAGACTACGTCTTCGAGGATGTGCTCGAATACCCCGATGGCACCACGGCCACCCTCCGCGTCTGCGCCCGTATTCACGACGACGGCATTACGTTCGACTTCGAGGGCACAGATTCGACGATGGACAACTCGCTAAATGCGGTACTGAGCATCACCCAATCGGCGTGCTATTACACCGTGCGGTGTCTGGCCACGGAAGACCTGCCCGCCAACGCAGGCTGCTTCGCGCCGGTGCAAGTCATTGCACCAGCAGGCTGCTTCGTCAATGCCCGGCCGCCAGCGGCCGTCGCAGGCGGCAATGTCGAAACGTCGCAACGCATCGTGGATGCGGTGCTGGGCGCGCTGGCGCAGGCCCTGCCGGACCGCGTCGCCGCTGCTTCGCAGGGCACGATGAACAACCTCACCATCGGCGGGCTACGGGACGATGGCACGCCTTACGCCTACTACGAAACCATCGCGGGGGGCATGGGCGCTGCGCCCGATGCAAACGGCTTGAGTGGCGTCCACGTACACATGACCAACACGCTCAACACACCTGTCGAGGCACTGGAACGGGCTTTCCCCTTCCGCATCACCCGCTACAGCTTGCGCCCAGACAGCGGCGGCAGCGGCACCTATTGCGGTGGCAATGGCATCATCCGTGAGTACGAAATGCTGGCTCCTGCAACAGCGACGATGCTCAGCGAACGCCGCGCCATCGCACCTTGGGGCCTTCACGGTGGTACCCCTGGCAAGCCAGGCCGCAACGCGCTCATCCACCCCGATGGCACCGAAGAATCGCTCCCGGCCTGCTTCACTCGCCCCCTTGCTCCTGACGACCGACTGCGCATCGAAACGCCGGGCGGCGGCGGGTTTGGGAAAGGAAGAGGATAACAGGAGGCAATTTCCCGATCCTCCATCTTCCATCCTCGAGAAGCAGACAGGGTTAAGCAGTACGATGCTGTCATTCTCCGCAAAGCCCGCTCCCTTTTCCTCTGTCTCCTACTCTCCTTTTCCTATTACTTCTTCCCGTTCTTCTTCGCTTGGCCGTTGGTCGTCGCCTTCTCGGCTTCGCCATAGCGACTGATCATGCGCGTCACGAGGTCATCGATCTGCACGGGCGTGAGGCGGTCGAGGTCGTTGACGCCGCAATAGTGGCGGGCGGCAATCAAGAGGTCGGCGCGGCTGAGGCCAAAGCGTTCGGCCTGCTCGTAGAGCGCATCCAGCGTCGGGCCGATATGCTCTTCCGGCTCCGGCGTCTCAATGACCTCCGGCTCGGCAGCAGCGACTTTCGGATCCGGGCCGTCGCCGAGACGCGCCATGAAATCGGCAAACGTCGGGTTTTTCAGTTCCAAGCCCACGGGAAAATCCGGGCTGTTGGACTTGACGACGCGGGCCACGCGCACCTGCTCGAAGCCTTCGAGGCGCACGGTCAACTCCACCATCACATCGACGAAGTATTCGAGACCACCGGAGGTCATGGGCAGAACCTGGCCCATCTCGTTCTCTTCTCGATCCTCTTTGCCTTTGGCGGCAATCTGGTCGGTGATAACTACGCAGGCCCCGCTGTCGATACAGAGGCGGCGTAGCACTTCTTGCAGCACCACCTGATCGGCAGCCAGTTCGTCGGCGGACGGTTGGGCCAGCGGATCACTCGTGCGGCGGCGGACGGCTTCGAGCGTCTCCCGGTGCTTGCGGCCAAAATACATGGCCCACGAGTCGAGCACGTAGCAGCCGTAATTCTGCTCGCGCCCCTCGCCGTCGAGTGCCCAGTCAATGAATTCGGGCAATTCGTCCGGGTGTTGGACTTCGATGGCGTCGAACTTGGTGCCATCGCTGCCGGGTAGCAGACGGGCTTTTCGCTCGGTGTCGAAGAAACAGAGGCGGCCCAGCCCGGCGTCGGCGAGGCTGCTGGCGAAAACACTTTTGCCCGCGCCAGCGGCCCCGCGTACCGCCACAACAAGGCGACGGCTGCGTGGACGGCGGCTCAGTGGATTGATGCGTTGGGTAGTCATGGCTTTCCTGGTTGGTTGGTGAGACCGTTGGTTGCGGCCTGTTTTTCAGTAGATCACAGGCACCCGATGACAGGATAATCACGCTGGGTGACAACGCTGTGTCACAAGACCAAGAAGGACCAACTATTTCTTTTCCCAGGCTTTAGCAGAAACGCTATTACCCATCTGGATTCACAATACTCCGCAGCCATGCCGCCAGATACGCCGTCCGCCTCGGCAGAAGCGGTAGCGCACCCACGCCTATCTCACCCAGCATCCGGTACAGACGACTCTCGGCAAAGCGACCAGGCGTGGCTTCACGGTGGGGAAACAGCGCCAGAGCCTGCGCTACGGGAGGTGCTTTTTTGCCACCGCGCAACGCATCACGGTAGCGGTGCAGGTCGTTGAGAGCATCAGTGGGTGGGCCGGGGGTGCCATAGCGTCGTTTGTAGGACGGCGTCGCGTCGAGCCGGTATTTGGCGTCGAGGATGTAGCGGGCACGGGTGCCATCGGCGCGGTGCAGGGTGAGCAAAATATCGGGCTGTTGCGGAACGAGAAAACCTTTGCCACCGAAGCGGGGGTTGTAGGTCAGATCAAGTCGTTGCCCTTCTTCCAGTTCGAAACGCACCGTGTGGGCACGGCCTTTTCGGAGACGCAGATGCAGGCCATAGCGCTCTACTGCGATCAGCGCCAGCCACGGCATTGTTTGCGTTGTCATCTCAGCTACGAGCCGCACGAGCGTGAGGTAGCACCAGTATTCGTAGAGCAGATGCAAATCCTGCACACCGAGGTGCATTGGTCCGCCTTCTACCGTCAATCCCTGCTGTAAAAATAGACACGCCTGATACGCTTCCCGGTAGCCCGGAGCCGTCATGAGCCGCAGAGAAGGTTCTTGGGGCAGTGCTGTGCTGGCTTCGCGTAGCGGCTCCAGTTGACTCATCTGCACAAGCCGGTGCTGCATGACTTCCAATTCATTCAGCACTTGTCGCCTGCGAATGCCGCGCCGGTGCTGCACCTCCTCATCCTGCAAAACCACCAGTTGCTGCCGAGTCCGGAGCACCTGCGCGGCCAACCAACGATGCTCTGGAGTGTCGAGCGTGTAGCGCCCGGATGGAGCCGGTATCTGTTCGCGAATCAGCATCTCACCGTCAAGAACCTGCTGCGTACCCTGCCCTGCGCCCTGCAACACCGCCCGTCGCACGGTGCCATTGACGCGGCGAATGCGATGGGCGCGTATCGGCTCAATGCTGCGTTGCGTCCCCCACGCAGGTTGCCGGGCAATGTAGCCGAGCGCGTTCTCCAGATCGTCCACTGCATGCCGCAACAGCAACAACCAGGCTACCCTGCCCGACACCTCGGGCGGCCCCTCCCATCCCGGTGCATAGGTGGCTCTCAGATACGCCAGTGCCAGTTCAGCAGCGATGTCTTGCACATCGGCTCGCAACGCCTCGTAGTCCTCCCGATAGGTCATTTTCGACGGAAAGACCTCAACCTCGAAGGTGAGATGCGGCCTGTCCCCGACATCTACGACAAACCGGCTCCGGCCTACCTGCGTGCCGAAGTTCAGCGTGCCGTGCACCACATCGCCTGCGTCAGCCCGGTGCAAACCCTGCATCAGCACAGGATCGCGGTGACGTACGGCGACGGGAGCCCGCGTCTTGCTCTGCACCAGTAGCGTGTAGTTGGTCTGCTCGAAGAGATGCGTGCCGCCTGCGGTATGATGCTGCACAACAGGTTCCACGCCCGCCTGCAACGATGTCACCTCCAACCCAAAAGGCGGCGCGGCTGCTTTCGGCAACACGGGCACTGGCTTCGTACGGCGCTGGCTCCACACGAGCCGCAAAGCGTCCGT
>DATGCC010000835.1:0-3632 GCA_035312345.1 Rhodothermales bacterium | reverse complement strand
CGCCGCGCTGGCTGGGCACAACCATGCCGTCCAGAACCTGGCAGACGACCTTTTGAAGGCCACGCCTGCCTTCGACGCCGGTACCATTTCGGGAAGTTTCGACGGCAGCGAATACCGTTGCACGACATCCCTGATTGGTCTGTCGCGTGCCCGTGTCGAGTGTGCGGGCTGGGCGCGCAGCAACGATACGGATTCGGTGCTCTTCAACATCCACTCGGAATACGAGATGGCCGAAATCACGTCCGGCATCGCAGAGTCAGCCCCGGATTTTCTTAACTATGCCGTGCTCTCGGAAGACAACCTGGCTATGAATGGCAATATCACCGGCGACATCTGTGAGATCTGCGTAGACGGTACGGAAGCGATGACGCTCAATGCCGACATGCACACCAATGGCAACCTGCACGTGACAGGTAACTCAGCCTCGGTCAGAGGATTCGGGACGTACGGCACCTATGGGTCGTCCAATCCCACGAAAGCGCTCGACAACACGTTTCAGCCCTACTATAACCCGTCGGGAGCCAACAGCACCCATCGCGCCGAGACGATTAACATCCCCGCCTTAAACGTCCCCGTGATGGCGCTCGCCATGGAACCGGACTCGGTGACCAACGGCGACGCGGTGCTATCCAGCGATATCGACTTTGGCGGCACGCGGGAGGACCCCTACATCTGGCACATCAAAGGCGACCTGACGGCGTCGGGCAATGCGCAGGTAGAGGGGTACGTCATGTTTCTCGTAGACGACGACGTCACCTTCTCGGGCACGGTTGACGCGGGCGAGTTCGATGGCTATGAGGGCGGGGACGAAAGCTCCGTAGCCTTCTATGTGGGCGATGATGTGTTCTTCAGTGGCACCGTGGAGGTGTGGGGCCAGATTTTCGCAGGAGATGCGCTGTCCTTCCAGGGCACACCGGATGTGTATGGCAGCATCACGGCCAACAGTGTTTCCTTTGGTGGCACCGTGAGCATCTTCTACCGGCCCGCCTCACCCGGCCTGACCACCTACTGGAACTCAGAAACGAATACGCGCTTGCGCCGCCTGGCCTACAGCGAATTCTAGGAGCCCTTTTCTTTCCGCACCTATCAAGCCGTGCCGTCTGCGCTAACCAATTGCAGACGGCACGGCTTTTTTATTAGAGCCAGGTAATATCCGCAATCACCCTTTATGCTTGTGCTGTTTCAGCGCACGTTCTATGTCGGCATCGGTCAGGTTGCGCCGAAGGGGTTCAATGCGACGGCCCCACTGGTCCGGCTCAGGCAGCACGGCTTGCCCTTTGTCATCAATGGTAACCAGCAGGCTGCTGATGTGGCCCCGGTATGCTCCCCTGAGCGTCAGCACCCAATCGCCCTCGGCGGGCTGCTCCCACTCGACAGCGTAAACGCCTGTAGCGGTCGCTTTCAGCTTCAAGGGAATGGATTGCCGCTTGCCTGCGACCCGCCCCTCAGCGGTGCCGGTTACTTTGGCTCGCGCAGGTTGATCGCAGCCATACGTATGCACCATCAAGATGGCATTGTCAGCAGCCGGATGCTCGGCGCGCAGTTCAAAACCGCCCCTGTTTGTCGTAGCCGCAGTGCTGACGAACATTAGCAGCAGGACGCACAAGGTAGAAACGAGATAGGGAACTCGGGTCATCTTAAACCTCCAGTTGGATTGAAGAGCAAAAAGCAGCACCTTAGCCTGTGCCGCGTTCTCCAGTAGGATGCCGCCCGAGCCGTCAGCGTTTAGATGGCTTGCCCCAACGATGCAAAACTTGTAGCTTCCGGGCACCTGCTCCTCACCATCTGCTCTCTCTTTCCCGATGCGACGCGCCCTTTTCCTGCTTACCCTGCTTCTGATAGGCACCTCTAGCACCCACGCTCAGCAGCGCGCCCTCCCGGCTGATACCACCATCGTCACCACGCACGAGGTTACCATCAAGGGCGAGCGCGTCCCCTACCGCGCCACGGCAGGCTCGCAGCCGGTGTGGGACGAAGACGGTATGCCGATAGCATCGCTCTTCTACACGTTGTACGAGCGCACCGATGTGTCCGACCAAGCCGCCCGTCCGCTGGTTTTCTCCTTCAACGGTGGTCCCGGCTCGGCCTCTGTCTGGATGCACATCGGCTATACCGGCCCCAAGCTTGTAGCCATTGATGAGGAAGGCTTCCCTGTCCAGCCCTATGGTGTCCGCGACAACCCGCACTCGATCCTGGATGTGACCGACATCGTCTTCATTGACCCGGTCAACACTGGCTTCTCGCGGATCCTCGGCGAGGCCGAGCGCGAGCAGTTCTTCGGCGTGAACGAGGACATCGCCTACCTCGCAGACTGGCTCGACACCTTCGTCTCGCGCCACAGCCGGTGGACTTCGCCCAAATTTTTGATCGGCGAGAGCTATGGTACCACGCGGGTGTCGGGCCTCGCCGCCGAGCTACAAAACCGGCATTGGATGTATTTGAACGGCGTGATTCTCGTCTCGCCCACCAGCATTGGCATCGACCGTGACGGCCCCGTCGCTGGTGCGCTCAAGCTGCCGTATTACACGGCGGCAGCGTGGTACCACCAGGCCCTTGCCCCGGACTTGCAAAACCAGGATCTCGACGCGCTGCTGCCCGAGGTAGAGCGGTTTACCATTGACGAATACCTGCCTGCCCTTGCAATGGGCGGCTTTCTGGATGCGACACAGCGGCAGGACATGGCTCGACAGGTAGCGCGTTATTCGGGCCTGTCCGAAGAAACCATCCTACAGCACAACCTCGCAGTGCCAACCTCCTTTTTCTGGAAAGATCTCCTCCGCGACCAGGGGCTCACCATTGGCCGGCTCGACTCGCGCTACCGGGGCCGCGACGCCGCCGATGCGGGCGAACGCTATGATCACGATCCTGCGCTAACGGCCTGGAACCACGCCTTCACGCCTGCTATCAACCACTACCTACGCGATGTCCTAAACGTTGATACGGATCTGCAATACTGGATCTTCGGCCCCGTCCACCCCTGGAACCGCGATGGCGATAACACCGGCGAGAACCTGCGCGAGGCGATGGCACAGAACCCATTCCTGCATGTCCTCATCCAGTCGGGGTACTACGATGGCGGCACCCCCTACTTCGACGCCAAGTATTCGATGTGGAACCTGGACCCGAGCGGACGCCTGCGCGACCACCTTCACTTTGAAGGCTACCGGAGCGGACACATGATGTACCTCCGCCAGGAAGACCTCGCCACGTCGAACGATCACATCCGCGACTTCATCCGTCAGGCGCTCGTCGCCCCAAACCAGCCTGCCAAGTATTGAAGCAGGTTTTGAAAAGATGAATCTCGAATATCGAACAAGGAATTAAGATTGATGAAGTGTAAAGACCATACCTTCGATACTTCAGTTTCCGTCCAAGCTATCGATTCCGTCCGTATTGCTCGTGGCTGGACACCCAGTCCGACGAGGAGATGGCCGCGCCCAGGCTCAACTCGCCCGCCAGCACCACGCCCGCCACGATCTCGGCAAATTTGTTGACCTTGTTTTTGCCCACGCAACCCAGCATGTCCAGGCATTCGCGCTGCGTGGGCAGGCCTGTGCCGCCGCCATACGTTGCCACGATAAGCGACGGGATGGTGATGGATATGTACAGGTCGCGCTCCGGCGTCAGTTCGG